>JAKAFQ010000571.1 GCA_021817875.1 Pseudomonadota bacterium | reverse complement strand
GAACGCCCGTCGAAATTGCGTCGGCCCTGGCGAGACGTGAGCGCGAGCAACTCTTGACCGCCGATGAAGTCGAAGCCGCTCTCGAGTCAGCTCGGGCACTCGCCGAGAGCTGGCACGAGATCGTGCCATCGGCAACCGTGCGTCGTACGGCGGAGCGCCTGCTGCGAACGCACGCCCTGCGAGCCGCTGACAGCCTGCAACTGGCGGCCGCACTCATCGCCGCGAATCACGATCCGGCCACACTCGAAATCGTTTGCCTGGATGCGCGGCTGGCGATCGCGGCGCGACGGGAAGGATTCAAGGTCCTGGAAGCCTAGTCTTTTGTGCGGAAGGGTCGAACGTTCAAATCGGTGGCTGTGGGGGGGCGCGTTGGGTTTCGCCCATCAATCGTTTCGTCGATGTTCACGACGGATTCTACGTCTCAACGCCGAAGCCACGCATGTCGCGCACGGCCGAGAAGTCACGATCGTGCGTGACGAGGGCATCGGCGCCTGCGCCCAACGGACCGGTGAGTACTTCGGCCACCGTCACCGTGGTGACCGCAAACCGCAGCAGTCCCGCATCGCGCGCCTCGAAAACCGGCCGGAATGCGCACGCGAAGTCTGGATGATCCTCTAACACATAGATGATCGGAGCAGAGTCGACCAGCAGGAGCGCGTTCTCCGGCAGCCCATCGAACCTCATGGGCCCGCGATTCTGGCGATGAGGACATTGACGCCAATACGGCGACGGGCCGTCCATGACGGGTGATGATCCTCCGCCGGCCATGCGAACGGCCACCCCGAGCACGCGCTCTGACCTGCGACTGCTCGAGCAGACGGTCCTGCCGCCGATCCCAGCTCACCGCGGCAGGCCGCGAGGTCCCACCGCCCGCTCAGTCCTCAGTCCGTTCACTGCGCCGCGCGGCAACCACACCAGGTAGGTCGGTCGGCCGCGCAACCGGTTCCTGGCGACACCATTCGGGGCATGGCGACCGAGCCACCGCAAGCGGTGCGAGCCGCGCCGTCGATGGAATCCGCAGCGTGTACCTCGCGATCGATGACGAGACATTCCGATCTCAGTGCGCTGGCTGGAATCCTTTTTGACCCGTCTGCCAGAGAATGAACGAGAACTCATCGGCCAGTTCATGATCGACCTGGGCTTTTGTCGAGCCGATTCCGTGGCCCGATTGGTAGCTGACCCGCATCAGGATCGGCTTGCCGGACACTGAGTCGGCCTGCAGACCGGCGGTGAACTTGGCGACTTCCCAAGGCTCGACCCGCGGATCGTTGATGCCGGTTTCCATGAACATCGCCGGATATTTCACCCCGGGATGCAAGTGCACCTGGCCGCTCATCGCGTACAACCCATGAAAGCCGGCCTGGGTTGTGACGCTGCCGAATTCCGAGATGTTGGGCGGCCCATTCGGCGTGAATTCCGAGCGGAGCATGTCGGTCTCTCCGTGACTGTCGATGCCCACTGCAAACAAGTTGGGGCGCGTTTCGACGGCGCGGCTGATGGTGATGCCGCCGGCACTGCCCCCTTCACCGGCGAGATGGGCGGGCGATGTGTAATGGTGGTCGACCAGGTACTCACCGCAGGCGATGAAGTCGAACCACGTATTCATCTTGGTGAGCTTCATGCCGGCCTTATGCCAAGCCTCCCCATACCACCCCCCACCACGCACATGCGCGATGGCGATGATGCCGCCCCGGTTCAGCCACGGCAGCAACATGGGTGCGAAGAATGGCTTGAGCGTGATGCCATAGCTGCCGTAGCCGATCAGCAGCGTCGGATGCGAGCCGTCCAGCGGCTCGCCCCTGCGCATGATGATCGAGAGCGGAACCCGGGTCCCATCCCAGCTCGTCGCCTTGGTTTCGATCGAGGTGATGCCGGAAAAATCGGCGTTCGAGGGAGGGGCAAGGTGCGTATCGATGACGCGGTCCGCGCGCGCCTGATAGATTGTCGGCGATCTCGTCCAACCGGACATTTGAAACAGCACACCGCGACGCGCAGGATCGGCGGTAAGCCCGGCGATACTGCCTTTGAAAGGCATCGCAACCTCACGCGCCACGTCGCCGCCATTCGGTACGAACACGACCTGTCCCATGCCATCGAGCATGGTCTGCGCATACAGGCCATCCCGCGCAGTGACGATGCTGTTGATCACGGCATCGGATTGGGCGATGACGGTCCGCGCGTGCGCAAAGTCGGGCTCCGCGATACTGGTCTCGACGACCCGATAGCGCGGCGCATCCTTGTACGTGAGAATGTCGATGAGGCCGCCACGCGCGGCGAATCCAGTGACGTCGTCACGCTTGCCGACGACCTTCCGCCATCGCGCATGCCCCGCGACGATATCGCCGAGTTTGGCCGCATAGATGTCATTGATCAGGTTGCTCGATTCATTCTGCGTGAGAACGCCGAACGCATAGGGTGAGCCAGGAAAAGTGATGACGACGGAATCCTGGTCCGGCGCGACGGGCACCGACTTATGCACACCGAAGCCGAACACCGGCGTGTCGGCAGCACCCCCGTCATCCTTGCCAAGGACGTGCAAATAAACCCGGCTTTTCAGGAAATGACCGTTCGGATTCGCGTGTTTACCCAGATGCTGAAGGCGATAGTAGAAGAACGACCGATTATCGGGCGCCCAATAGACCGGTTGGAATTCGCCGTTCTCGCCCTCGACGCGAGTGATGGCGACCCTCATGTCCCGGCCGGTCGCCACGTCGATGACGCGCAGCACGGCGTTCTCCGATCCGCCGCCCGAGACACCGTAGGCCACGTACTTGCCGTCATTCGAAGGCTGATAGTAATTCAACGCCTGCGGCACGCCACCTTTGCTGAAGTGCATCGGGTCGATCAGCTTCTTTTCGGGACCGGTGAGGCCGTTGCGCACATACAGATCGGCGACGTTCTGACCGGGGCCGATCTTCATGTAGAAATACTTTCCTCCCGCCTCGGTGAACCAGAAGACGTTGGTGTCGATATTGCTGAGCTTGGCGATCTCGGCCGCGAGTCGGGCGCGGCCGGGAATGCGCGCGAGCATCTCACGGGTATAGTTCGCCTGGGCCCGCATATACGCAGCAAGCGCGGGACTCTTGGGTGCCTCCATCCAGCGATAGTCGTCGGTCACTTTGGTGCCGAAGTAATCGGTAATGACTGGATGAATCGCCGCGGGCGGCGGCGGGGTCGGGGTCGTGGCGGAAGCCGCGGCTTCGCACGCTAAAACGACAGTGATTGTGCACGCGAATGTCGACGCCCATTTTCTAATCGCTGCTTGCATGGACCCTCCAATATGGACACGAGCGGACTTGGTCGCGAATGGAGCCGCGCCCATTCTACATCGAGCGTCGGGACCAATCCCGGCACCATGATCCACGCTGCTCGATACCCCCGCTATTGCGCCGATAAGGAGCGCGAAGGCTGGCAACTC
>JAKAFQ010000570.1 GCA_021817875.1 Pseudomonadota bacterium | reverse complement strand
TGGCCCACCCGTACCGGCGGGCGCTGCCGCTGAGACTGCTGCGATGCCCGCTCGGCCTGCCGGGCAGGCACCGGCCGAGCCGGCGGCCCGGCACGCGCGACTGTCTCCGGCCGCGCGCCGCCGCGCCCACGAGCTCGGCGTCTCACTCCAGGACCTGCAGCGAGAGGCCACCGGCATCGTGCACGTCGCGGATGTCGAGAAGCTCGCGGCGCATCAACCGGGCACGCCGGCCGACGCGCGCGCAACGATGCGTGCCGCGATCGGCGCCGCGATGGCGCGTGCCAAGCGCGACATCCCTCATTACTATCTCGGGCACTCCGTCGACTTTGGCCCCGCACGCGACTGGCTGAAACGTCGCAACGCCGAGCTTCCCGTCCGCGACCGGCTGATCGAGGCCGTACTGATCATCAAAGCGGTGGCGCTCGCGGCCGCGCGCACCGAGGGTTTCAACGGCCACTTCCGCAACGGTCGATTCGAACGCTCCACCGCGGTTCATGCCGGTGTCGCCATCGCGGTTCGCGGCGGCGGACTGGTGGCTCCGGCACTGCTCGATGCCGACCGGAAAGACCTCGCGACCCTGATGCGGGACTTCAGCGCGCTCGTCGAGCGCGTGCGCGCCGGTCATCTGCGCTCCGGGGAGTTCGCCGCCGCAACGATCACCCTCACGAGCCTCGGCACCGAGGGTGTCGATGTACTCTATCCGATCATCAATCCGCCTCAGGTGGCGATCATCGGCGCCGGCACGATCCGCGATCAGCCGTGGGTCGAGGATCAGCGGCTGCTCGTCCGACCGGTGCTCGTCCTTTCGCTCGCGGCGGATCACCGGGTCACCGAGGGCCGCTCGGGCGCGCGCTTCCTGCGCGCGATCGGCGAGCTGCTCGCCCGGCCGCAGGCGCTTTGAGCGAGGGTATCGCCACGATGGACCTCAACGAAATCCGCGCCCGGCTGCTGCTGCTGCTCACGGACATCGCCCCGGACATCGCGCCCGGGAGCATCGACCCTGAGCGCGATCTGCGCGACCAGTTCGACTTCGACTCGATGGACGCGCTGCACTTCGCCGGCGCGGTGAGCGAGGCGTTTGGCATCGAGATCGCCGAGACCGACTACCCGAGGCTGGCGAACCTGCGCTCGGCCGGCGAGTTCGTGCACAGCCGCCTCGCGCCGCAGCGCTGAGAGGCGGCGCGCGAGCGGCTCGTCAGTCGGCCGCGCGCTGTCCGAATGCCGGAAATTCCGCGCTGGCGAATACTCCGGTCACCATCATGCGGTGCTCGGTGTCGTCCATCATCTCGACGCGATTGCGGCCTTTGGACTTGGCCCGATAGAGCGCCTCGTCCGCGAGTTGCACGACGCCGAGCGCGTTGCGGCCCGCCGTGGGTGAAACCACGGCCACACCGATACTGATGGTCACGACGGTGCTCGACCGTGAGGCTCGATGCTCGATCGCGAGGGCCTCGACCGCCCGGCGCATGCTCTCCGCCGCGCTGCGCGCGCCGCCGCCATCGGTATCGTACAGGATCACCGCGAACTCCTCGCCGCCGTAGCGCGCCACGAGATCGAGCGGCCGGCGCGCCTGCTGCTGAATCGCGAGCGCCACCCGCCGCAGCACGGTGTCACCGGACTGATGCCCGTATCGGTCGTTGTACGCCTTGAAGTCATCGACGTCGATCACCAGTATCGCGAGCGAGCGCGCATCACTCACCGCCTGGCGCCACAGGCGCGGCAGATCCTCATCGAACACCCGCCGGTTCTTGGCCCAGGTCAGCGAGTCGTGCTGCGACAGCTCGGCCACGATACGATTTTCCAGAAAGGACCGGCGCGAGAGTTTTTCCAGCTGACGGGCGCCGATGGCGATCGCGACCAGCAAAACGGCGAGCAGCATGCCACCGCGCAGCGCCATCGGCGTCCGCAGGTGAAATTCCAGGGCGGTGGCCGCCGTGCTCGCCACGGTGAGAGCCGCCGTGAGCAGCGCTGCACGATAGCGCAGCCCGAGGAAATAGAACGGACTGATCAGCAGCATCGGCAGCAGCATCAGAATCGCGACCTGTCCCTGTGCCGCGATGCGCACCACGTGTGCCGCGATCAGGCAGTTTCTGAGCGGGACCAATACCTCGGCCCAGGGCAGGTAGCGCTGCTCGTAGCCGCGACTCCAGGCGAGCCAGGCCAGCACGATGGTGCTGGCGAGCGCCGCCGTGAAGGCCATCAGGGACAGCCGCTTGCCCGGGTCGCTCGTGAGCGCATCGAGCGCACGCAGACCGAGCAGCAGCAGCGCCAGGGTGGACGCGAGCCGCACCAGCGTGCGCTCCTGGCGCAGGCGGCTGCGCAGGTATTCGGCTTCCACCGCGGGCGCAAAGCGCCTCGCGACCGGCCGCTCGCGCAGTTCCGCCGCGTAGGGCGAGTCCGGCAGCGCCTCGGCGTTCGGCGACGGCGATATCATGGTTTGACCATAATCGCCCGCCCGGTCCGCCGCTGTGACCGGGCGCAAGGATTCCCACGGCTGCGCCGCAAAATGCGCCGGGCTCGCGGCGCGCCGATCGGCGCCATCCGGCCGCACCGCTCAGCAGGTTGCGACCTCGATGTGCTCGACGATGAAGGGCGAGCCGCCCCGGGCGGGCTGTCGGGTGCGGAACGCCAGGTACTGCGAGACTGCAGCGGAACCGGCGCGGCGAACTTCGTTTGGAACCTTCGGCAGGTGCTTACGGCTCGAGACACGCGATTCGATCACCACGGTGTCTCCGAGGGTGATTTCCACTTTTCGTATTGTTTCAGGCATCACTGTGATTCATCTCCGAGTGGACCCGCCGCGAGCGATCCGGCACCCGGCCATTCGATCGCCCTGCCGCCTTCTTAGCGGTCGCAGCCGGCCGGACTTGAAACGCGGCTTGAAATGTGAGGACAGACGCACAGCCGCGGCAAGACCCTGCCGCAGCGGGCGGCAGCGCCGCGCCGTCTGAGCAACCCGGCCGGCGCTTACGCCCGCACCGGCCCGGGCCGCGGCGAGCCCGCCGGCAGACACTCCGACCAGTACTCGGGCGAAGCGATCCAACCCCGCCAGAGCTGTTCGGCCGTGGCGCCGCCGCGCTCGTCCGCCGCGCGCAGCGCGCTCCGGTGCCGCAAGGCGCGCGCCAGCGCCGGATCATACAGATCCGACAGCTCGCTCTCGTACTCCGCCAGCGCGCCCGGGCTGCCGTCGAGCCAACTCGCCACCGCCCGGCCGGCGAGCGTCCCGGAATGCACTGCGGCCTCGATGCCGGCTCCGGTCACCGGATTGGTCAGTCCGGCCGCATCGCCCGCGAGCAGCACCGCGACCGCGCCGAGCCGCCCGACGGCGCGCCGCCTTGCGCCGACGGGAATCAGCCCGCCGGTGAGCGACAACGGCCGCGCCGACACCCTGCCCGCCGCCGCGAGACCGGCCTGCAGATCCTGCAGCAG
>JAKAFQ010000569.1 GCA_021817875.1 Pseudomonadota bacterium | reverse complement strand
GTCTTCGAGGATGGCTGGCCACCGGTCGGTCAGCGTCGCCTGGATACCTTGACATGAGCCGCTAAGACTGGTGCCCTTGAACAGCTGCTTCATTTGTCGTTGGATCTGCGGAGCAGCTACATCCGGCTTGGCGCGCGGCGCTGACTCCCAGCGCGTTCGCACGGAATGCCCAATGCCACCTGACTCGCTCGGGAACTGATCCGCGCAGGCTTCATCGGCATGCGCCACACAGCGAGTGGCAAGCTTCTTCGCTCTTTTCTAGATCACGAAATCACTACTTGCAATTGAGACATCAAGCGAAACACCTGCGCCGGCCGATGCGCCCCGGCCGCGCGCATCTCCCCCTCCACCGGCGCGACCAGTTTGCGGTCCTCGAGCTTGCGCCGGAAGCTCGACTTGTCCAGCCGATGCCCGAGTAGCGCCTCACAGATCTGCTGCAGTTCCGTCAGTGTGAAGTCCAGCGGCAGAAACCCGACCGGTAGATCCAGCGCCTCCACGTCCTTCCGCATCGCACGCACCGCCTGGTCGATCAGCTGGGCATGATCGAACGCCAGCTGCGTGTCGGCGACGGCCGCTTCGGCGGCCACCCAGCGCAGGGACGCCAGGCGCTTGCCCGGCGTCGGCGCGAAGGCCTCCATCGGCACCAGCGCGCGGTACACCACGCTGAGCGCCCAGGGCGCCCGCGGATCGCGCTTGGCGCCGCCGACCGCGGCGAGCTGGCGCACATGCGGCAGCTGCACCGCGAGCCGTTCCTGCGCCACCCGCTGCACGGCGTCGTCGAGCGTCTTGTCCAGATCGATGCGCAACACCCCGCCCGGCAGCGCCCAGCGCCCGGCATAAGGGGCCTGCTCGCGCTTGCCCTGGAGGATGACCAGCCGCTCATCCTGGATCGACATGACGATCAGTTCCACTCGAACAAATGGCATCGGGTGGATCGGGGGTGACGTGGTCGCTGCGGGGGACTTTGGCATCGCGATCTCCTGTTCGTTGCATTATGCGCCGAAGTCTGCGATACTTCGTTGCGTGATACGACGAAGTGAACGGAAAGGACCTGCGATGCAATACGACCTGATTGGAGACATCCACGGCCACGCGGACAAGCTCGAAGCGCTGCTGCGCCGCATGGGCTATGTGCCCGACGGCCGAGGCTACCGGGCACCCCAGGACCACCAGGCGGTGTTCCTGGGCGATCTGATCGACCGCGGTCCGGCCCAGCTGCGGGTGCTGGAGATCGTGCGCTCCATGGTGGACCGTGGCCAGGCGTTGTGTGTGATGGGCAATCACGAGTTCAACGCCATCGGCTTCCTCACCGAAGACCCGAACAACCCCGGCGAATGCCTGCGGGCGAATCGGCTGGACAGCCCCAAGGCGCGGCGCAACCGCGAGCAGCATGCCGAGTTCCTCGCCCAAGTGGGCGAAGGCTCGGCTCGGCACCGGGAAGCGGTCGAATGGTTCCGTTCTCTGCCCCTGGCGCTGGATCTGGGCGGGATCCGCGCGGTGCACGCGAGCTGGGAGCCCAGCGCTGTCGACCGGGTGAACGCCTGCTACTGGGATGGCGGCCGCATGTCGGACGCGTTTCTGTACGGCAGCCACGTCAAGGGCTCGGCGCTGGAGGCCGCGCGCAAGCGGCTGAGCTGCGGCTTGGAGTGGGATTTGCCCGCGGGTCACCACATCGTCGACAAGGCCGGGCACACCCACGGCGAGGTGCGCATTGCCGACTGGCGCCATGGCGCAAAGGCGTTGCGCGACGTCGCCCTGGTGCCCAGCGGGCAGGAGCACTTCGTCCCGGACATTGCCCTGCCGGAAGACATCGCGCTGCAGTGTGTCGAAGGGGCGCCGGTGTTCATCGGCCACCACTGGTTCTCAGGCCAGCCGGTGATCGAGAGCCCGAAGCTGGCCTGCCTGGACTGGTCTGCCGCCAAGGACGGCCCGCTGGTGGGCTATCGCTGGGCGGGGGAATCGGAGCTGCGCAACGACCACCTCGTCTGGGTCAGGTGATTCGCCAGCCGCGATGACGAGCGAACTTCACGAGGCGCTGAGGGTTCGGCCGATCGCCGCGGTGTTGCTCGATGCCGGATTCCAGCCGGCCCGAGGCACCCCGATCGGCGACACCGCACCCGACGCGCTGGTCTGGCTGGGCGAGCATGCCGGCCAGACGCTCAAGATCCTCGCCGGTGTGGACTGGTTCGGCCAGTGGACCCTCGTCGGCACGACGCAGTCGCGTCGGGAGGCCGCGTGGGATGAACGGCGGGTGCTCGAGGAAACCCCGCAGGGGGCGGTGCTGGAGATGCTGATGCAGTTCTGGCGGACCGCATTCGGGGCGGCGCCCTGCCCCCAGGCGTTCCAGCTCGGGCAGGTCTACCGCGAATGGAAGGTGGTACGTCGCAAGCTGATTCCCGGACTCCCGCACCTCGACGCCGACGGGCCGATGCTGCGTGCGATCGTGAACCGTCTCAAGTCCGCGCTCGCCCGCGGTCAGCTCCCGGCCGACGCCACGCTCTGGATGACGCAGATCGGCGACCAGATCGCGCTACAGGCGGACCAGCAGCAATGGCTGTGCCCGGCAAGGGGCGCCTGGTTCGGATTCGCCGAGGTGGAGTTGACGGCCTTCCTGCGCGCCGTGCCCGCGCGGTTCCGGCGGCAAACGGCGCACCTCGAGTTCGATGGACAGTGCCTGGAGATCAGCGGCGCCTACCTGCCGGGGCGGTGGGTCGCGGAGGTTCCCTGACGCTGCAGCGCTGCGGTCCGAGTGCCGAGCCCCCTGCGGAGGCTCGGAGCGTTCCTGCAAGTAGCACCGCCGAAGTTCTCGGGTCGCACAGCCAGTCTGAAGTGGGATGGACACCTACTCAATCTTGACCATGCGCAGGTGCCGGCCGCTGGTTTCACATGCGATGACTGAGCCTGCACCACGCCCAGACCTGCCAGCATCCTTGTGGGGCGGGTCTGGTGGGTCTGGGACAGCTGGGCGGGATAGCTGTACGGCCGCGTTCGACATCCAACGCTCCCGTGCGACAAACCGAAGTTAGATCACACCGCCGATTGCTCCCAGTTCATCGTCTCCAGTTCGGCCTGAACAGTCGCTCGGCATGGCACATGGCGATGACTGCAGTGGCAAGGTCATCGGCCGCCCGTCAGCCACCGTGGTGCGACTCAAACCAACCGGCCTTCACGGAACCGGGGGCGGCTTATACCGCCTGTACAGCCTCGCGATAGTGGCCATGGCCTCTGCTGCGGCTTGTTCTGTCGGACAATCGATCGTCATAAACGCAACTGAGGGACCTCAATGCATGCGCCGGCAGAAGCGTCCGCTCCGACGCTTGATGAATACCAACAACGCGTCGCAGGTACCTATGGAGCGCGCGCCGCCAACTACGAGATCACACCAGTCAACAGCGATTGGCACCGGCGCATTGCAGCATTGTTGGTGAAGCGC
>JAKAFQ010000568.1 GCA_021817875.1 Pseudomonadota bacterium | reverse complement strand
GTCGACCAATCCGGACCCCGGTCCCTGTCGGCGGAATGAGGCGCCTGTCTCCATGGACCAGTCCGCCACTGATGTCCTGATACCCTCACGGTTCTCCCTGTCCGGCTGGAAGACTTTCCTGGCGGTCATGGGGCCGGGATTGGTGGTGATGCTGGCGGACACCGATGTGGGCAGCATCATCACGGCGGCGCAGAGCGGCGTGCAATGGGGCTTCCGGCTGCTGTCGCTGCAGCTTTTGCTGATTCCGGTGCTGTATGTGGTGCAGGAACTGACCGTGCGCCTCGGCGTGTTCACCGGCCAGGGCCATGGCGAGCTCATCCGTAAGTGCTTTGGCACGGGCTGGGCCTGGCTGTCGGTCACCGGCCTGGGGGTCGCGACGATCGGTGCGCTGCTGACCGAGTTCTCGGGTGTCGCCGGCGTGGGCGAACTGTTCGGTATTCCGCGGCTCCTCAGCCTGGGCCTGACCGTGGTCGTGCTGCTCACCGTGGTGCTGACGGGCAGCTACCGGCGGGTGGAGCGGGTGGCCATCGCGCTGGGACTATTCGAGTTCGCCTTTTTCGTGGTCGCCTGGCGCGCCCATCCTCACGGCGCCGAGATGGCGGCCGGCCTGTGGCACATGCCGCTCGGCAACAGCGCCTATCTGTATCTGGTCGCCGCCAACATCGGGGCGGTCATCATGCCATGGATGATCTTCTACCAGCAGTCCGCGGTGGCCGACAAGAAGCTGCAGGCTTGCCATTATCGATTCGCGCAGTGGGATACCGCCGTCGGCTCCGTGGTCACCCAGCTCGTCATGGCGGCGATCCTGATTGCCGCCGCGGCCACCATTGGTGAGCGCCACGCGGACGCGAGCCTCAACAACATCGGCGACATCACCAAGATGCTGGTGCCGTTCCTTGGCGTCGACGTCGGTCGCGTGATCTTCGGCCTCGGCACCATCGGCGCCGCGATGGTCGCAGCCATCGTCGTGTCGCTGGCCTCGGCCTGGGGCTTCGGCGAGGTCACCGGCTACCGGCATTCCCTGGAGCACCATCCGCTGGAAGCCCCCTGGTTTTACGGTATCTATTCGCTCGCGGTCATCGGCGGGGCCGTGGTGGTCGACCTGGTGCCCAACCTCGTGCGGCTCAACATCGCCGTCGAAGTCATGAACGCGATGATGCTGCCCGTCGTGCTGGGCTTCCTGGTCGCACTGGCCTTCAGAGCATTGCCGCCCGAACGCCGCCCGCGGGGCCTTTACGCGTGGATCGTCATCTGCGTGTCGGTGGTGACCGCGGGTCTGGGCGTCTATGGCGGCATCAGCGGAGCCCAGCTGTTCTGACCGGCCGGGGCGCTCTGTGCACGGCGCGGCGGCGGGCCAGAATGGGTTCCATCACCCCTGACGGCAGGACGGCTTCCATGGAACTGCGATCCCTCGGCGAAACAGGCCCCCGGGTTTCGGCCATCGGTCTGGGATGCATGGCCATGTCGGGCATGTACGGCCCATCGGCCCGCGGCGAGTCGGCCACGGTCGGGGCCGCGCCCGATGCCGGAATCACCTTGCCCGATACCGCGGGATTCCATGGCATGGGGTACAGCCGCGTCGCATCTGCCGCAAGCCGGTCCGTGCAGCCGCCGGCTGAGCATCGAGTCTCGCCCTGGCGGGCGGACCCGCGGTGACGCCCGATCCGTTCAGCGCGTCGCTCGTTCCGGGGCGTGCAACGACTGCCTGCGCAGCCAGAACAATCCCGTCCGGAGGGTGAACGAGCCGTCGGCCTCGATCCGCAGGGTGTCTCTCACTTCCTGCGGCGCGGCGTCCTGCAGCGCTCGGATGACGGCGACTCTGTCGTCGGGGGTCCTCATCCTCTCGACCCAGGACGCGAATTCCAGACGTGTCGGCCATTCGCGATAGTCCACTGCGGCGAGTCCGGCCGATTGCAGCAGCGTGCGCCATTCGCGCCTCGAGCGATTTCGGACGTGCGACAGGTCGCGCAGCAGCTCGACTGCCTGAAGATGCGTATCCGCGAGCGCGTCCTCCGCACCCAGAGTATCGATGAGCAACACATGGCCGCCGGGTGAGAGCACGCGGCATATTTCCCGCAGAGCAGGCTCGAGCCGCGTCCAGTGGTGGGCGCTGTACCGGGTGCACACCAGAGCGAACGCCCGGTCCGAAAACGGCAGCGATTCCGCGCTGCCCTGGCACACCTCGATCTGGTGCAAGCCGCGCTCGGCAGCACCACTCGATACGGCCGCCAGCATCGCCGGCGAAGGATCGAGCGCCACCATGCGGCCCGTGTACGCCCCCAGCACGAATGCCAGATGGCCCGCTCCGCAGCCCACATCGAGCGCCGGATCGGTGCTGGACAGGGTCTGTCCGATGAGCTGGCGCGCATAGTCCAGATCGGGTCCGGCGCGATGGACCGCACTGGCCAGATACGCCTGGGCGCGAGGTTCGAACTGGTGCCGGACGGTCTGCTCGTGGGTGGGCATCGGGCCTGCTGTCTCTCGGGTCGATGGGCAGCCTAAACCGGTCCGCGGTCGGATACCAGAATGCGACCGGCGGCAGTGCGACCTCTGGCTGCCGGTTCATCTCCCGGGAAGCCGGTTGCCAGCGCCGCCTGGCCGTGCCAGCCTTTGCGCCCGCAGCCGAACAGTCGAGACCGCTCCCACGAGGTTCTCTCCCGCTCCGCGACCGAAGGATTGCAACCGATGAAAGCCATTCGATTTCACGAGTACGGTGGCCCCGAGGTCCTGCGCGTCGAGACGCTCGATCCGGGCAAGCCGGCAGCCGGCGAAGCGCAGGTCCGCCATACCGCAATCGGCCTCAACTACATCGACGTCTATGATCGCACCGGGCTGTACGCCGGTGAGCTGCCGAGCGGCCTCGGTCGAGAGGCTACGGGCCGGGTGACCGCACTGGGGCGCGGCACCCGCGGATTACGGGTGGGGGACCGTGTGGCCTATGTGCACTCGGAGCCGGGGGCTTACTGCGAGGTGCGCAATGTGCCTGCAGGGCGCCTGGTGAAGGTTCCCAAGGGGATCTCCGACGAGCAGGCCGCCGCCATCCTGCTGAAGGGTCTCACGGCGCAGTTCCTGCTTCGCCGTACCTACCGCGTGCGTCCCGGTGACCCCATCCTGGTGCATGCCGCGGCGGGCGGAGTCGGGCTGATTCTCATCCAGTGGGCGAAAGCTCTGGGCGCGAAAGTGATCGCCGTCGTCGGCAGCGAAGCCAAGGCGGCGCTGGTGCGCCAGCACGGTTGCCGGCATGTGCTGATCCGGGACCGCGCGCTGGTGGAAACCGTCAGGACGCTCACCCACGGAGAGGGAGTCGCCGTAGTGTACGACTCGGTCGGCAAGGATACCTTCATGGAGTCGCTCGATTGCCTGCGGCCGCTCGGCATGATGGTTTCCTACGGCAACGCCTCGGGGCCACCGCCGGCAATCAATCCGCTGGAGCT
>JAKAFQ010000567.1 GCA_021817875.1 Pseudomonadota bacterium | reverse complement strand
GGAGGTGGACGACGCAGGCGGCCGGCATCTGTATCGTTCGCTGGTGCCGGCGGCCTCGATGCGCGTCGTGCAGGGCCGCGCGCCGCTGCACGTCGTATTGGGATACGCACCGGGGGTGACGCTTGCGGTCAATGGCCGACTGACATCGTTTGCCGCGTTCGTACAGCCCGATCACACCGCTTCGTTCCTGATCACAGCCGATGGCCGCGTCCGGTCCGGACCGCGCGCCGGTGGAGAGTGAGTTGACGCAAGAGATCCAGCCCGTCCGCGGGATGAACGATGTGCTGCCGGCCGAGAGCGGCGCATGGCGGACTCTCGAGGTTGCCGCGCGAGAGCTGCTGAGCTCATACGGATACGAGGAGATCCGTATCCCCGTGGTGGAGCACACCGAACTGTTCCGAAGGGCGATCGGCGAGTACACCGACGTGGTGGAAAAGGAAATGTACACCTTCGTGGATCAGGGCGGCGACAGCCTGACTCTGCGGCCGGAGGCCACCGCCGGGGTGATGCGCGCGCTGATCAGCAATGGGCTGCTGCGCGGCCAGCGGCACAAGCTCTGGTGCATGGGCCCGATGTTCCGCCACGAACGGCCGCAGAAGGGCCGCTATCGGCAGTTTCACCAGATCAACGTCGAGGCGGTCGGCATGCCCGGGCCCGACGTGGACGCCGAGCTGATCGCGCTCTCGGCACGTCTGTGGCGCCGCCTGGGAATCGAACAGGTGCGCCTGGAGATCAACTCGCTCGGCACCCCCGAGGCGAGGCGGACCTACCGCGAGAAGCTGATCGAATATTTCCGCGCGCGGCACGAGCGGCTCGATGCCGACAGCCGGCGGCGGCTGGAGGGCAATCCGCTGCGCATCCTCGACAGCAAGAATCCCGACATGCGGGAGCTGATCGAGGCCGCGCCGCTTCTGACCGAGCATCTCGATGCGCAGTCGCGCGAGCATTTCGAGGCACTGTGCGCTTCGCTCGAGGCCATCGGCGTCCCGTTTCGCATCAATCCCCGCCTGGTCCGCGGTCTCGACTACTACAGCCGCACGGTCTTCGAATGGATCACGGATGCGCTCGGCGCCCAGGATGCCGTATGCTCCGGCGGTCGTTACGACGGCCTGATCGCCCAGCTCGGCGGCGAGAGTACGCCGGGCATCGGTTTTGCGATGGGAGTCGAGCGCCTGGTGACGCTGCTCGTGCAGTCCGGTCGGGTTCAGGGCGCCAACGCCCCCGATGTCTATATCGTTGTGAGCGGCGCGCATGCCGCGCCTGCCGGGGTCGCGCTCGCAGAGCGGCTGCGCACCGAGCTGCCGGCCAGGCGGTTCGAGCTGAATCTCGGTGGAGGTAACTTCAAGGCGCAGTTTCGCCGCGCCGATCGCAGCGGTGCGGCGCTCGCGCTGATCGTGGGCGATGAAGAGCTGACGCGCGGCGTTGCCTCTTTGAAACCTTTGCGCCGGGAATCCGGTCAGAGCGAAAGTCCGCTGCCCACCCTGGCCGCGGCGATCGAAGCGGCGCTCGCCGGACACATCTGAGGAGAGGTCGTGGAAAGTTATCTCGATGAACGCGAAAGATGGGATGCTCTGATCGGCTGGCTGCGGGGGAACGGGCCGTCGATCCTGGCCGGCGTGCTGCTTGCGGTGCTCGGCCTGGGCGGATACCGCTGGTGGCAGGCGCGCGTCGCGCAGCGCGATCTGGGCGGCGAGGCGCTTTACGCGCAGATGGCGAGCGCTTTCGGCCGGGGAGATGACACCCGGGCATTCGCCGCCGCCGGGCAGATCGAGCGCCGGTTCGGCTCGACGCCGTATGCGGACCAGGCGAGACTCGCTTCCGCCGCGGCGTTCGTCCGCGACGGACAGCTCGGCCGCGCGGCCTCAGAGCTGCGCGTGGTCATGATGCATGCTCACGACCCCATCCTGGCACTGATCGCGCGGCTGCGTCTGGCACGGGTACAGATCGCTCAGAACCAGGCGCAGGCGGCGCTCGCGACGCTCGACGGCGTCAATCCACAGGCCTTCGCGGCGCGCTATGCCGAGGTGCGCGGCGATGCCTACTATGCGCTGGGCAATCGCTCGGCCGCCCTGGCACAGTACCGGCTGGCGCGGGCCAATGATCCGGGCGGGGAGACCAATGCGAACCTTCTGAAGCTGGAGATCTCCGATCTGGCCGCGAATCTGCCGGGTGGCCCCTCGGCGGCCAGGACCGAACCCCGGGCGCTCAGCGCTCCGGCCGCCCAGTAGTGCCCATCCTGGTTTCAAACGCTGCGGGTAGATCCTTGCATACGCACACCACTCGATCGATGAGATTCTGGCTCGCGGCGCTCGCCGTGGCCCTGCTCAGCGCCTGCTCCCACAAGGAAGTCGATCAGCCGGCCAAGCTCGCTCCGATCCACGCGACGCTGCGCGTGCGCCGGATCTGGAGCGCTTCGGTGGGCGGGCTGCATTTTCTCGGTTTCGGCGACGGTCAGACCAAGGCTCTGCGTCTGGGACTCGGCCTTGCCGTGCAGGGAGAGCGTGTGTTTGCCTCCGGTCACGGAGGACAGGTCGCGGCGTTCGACCTGCGCACGGGGCGGCGGCTGTGGCAAACCGACACTCGCCTGCCGCTCGGCGGAGGGCCCGCTGTGCACGGTGATCTTCTCGTCGTCGGGGCGAGCGACGGCTACGTGATCGCCCTGGATGCCGCGAACGGCAAGCCGCTGTGGAAGCGCGCGCTGAGCAGCGCGGTGATCTCCTCGCCCGCGGTGTCGGCTGATCTCGTGGCCGTGCGCACCATCGACGGCACGCTGCATGCGCTCTCCCCGCGGGACGGGCACGAGCTGTGGTCGACCCACCAGGAGATGCCCTCGCTGTCGCTGCGGGCGGCGGCGACCCCGGTGATCACGGGCAAAATGGTCATCAGCGGCTTCGCCAACGGCAAGCTTCTCGCCGTCAATGCCCAGGACGGCTCGCAGCTGTGGGTGGCGACCATCTCGGAGCCGCGCGGCCAGACTGCGATCGAGCGGCTTTCGGATATCGCAGGACCGGTCATAGTCGCCGACAAGGATGTCTATGCGGTGGGCTACCACGGCACGGTGGACATGCTGGCGCTCAGCAGCGGCCAGGCGTGGTGGTCTCACAAGGCCTCGAGCTTCCGCGGGCTGGCGCTCGGCCAGCGCGCGGTCTACATGTCGACGGAAGACGGCGCGGTGTTCGCGCTGAACCGAAAGAACGGCGCAGTGCTCTGGAGCCAGAAGGCGCTCCGCTACCGTTCGTTGACTCAGCCCGCGGACAGCGCCGATGGGATCATCGTCGCCGACTACCAGGGTTATGTGCACTGGCTGAACAAGCGCACCGGAGCGTTCGAGGCCCGTGCCGAGACCGGTGGCGTGCGAGTGTCGAACCCGCCGGTGGCGATCGGCAACGAGGTGCTGGTGATCAACGATATCGGCCGGATTGCCGCGTTCCGGGTCTAGAT
>JAKAFQ010000566.1 GCA_021817875.1 Pseudomonadota bacterium | reverse complement strand
GCTCGATGAGAGCAACCCACGCTGGCGTGCGCACGATGCGCCGAGCGCACCCGATGGCGATGCGGACCTCGACGGATTGCCGTTCGATGAGTTCGTGGTGCCGGCCTGTACGCACTGCGGCGGCGTGCTCAAGCCCGACGTGGTCTTCTTCGGGGAGAACGTACCGCCGCAGCGGGTGGAGCAGGCACTGCGCGGACTGGAGCACGCCGAGGCGCTGCTGGTGGTCGGCTCCTCGCTGATGGTGTACTCCGGTTACCGCTTCGCGCAGGCGGCGGTGGCCCGCGGCATTCCCATCGCCGCGATCAATCTCGGCCGCACCCGGGCCGATGCGCTCCTGACGCTGAAAGTGGCCACGCCGTGCGCCGAGGCGCTCGCCGCGCTCTAGGGTCGCTGCCCTCTACATCGTCAGCACCACGCGGTACTCGGCTTTGCCGCTCATCATCCGCGCGTACGCCTCGCCGGCCTTGTCCAGCGGATAGGTCTCGACCATGGGGCGTACGCCGGAGAGTTCGGCGAAGCGCAGCGTGTCCTCCGAATCGCTCGGGGTGCCAGACGCCCAGCCCTGGATGGAGCGGCTGCCGCCGATCAGCTGCAGCGGAGTGACCTCGATCGGTGCGGCATCGACCCCCACGACGATCAACGTGCCCTGCGGGGCCAGCCCGTCGATCACCTCGGTGATCGCCTTCGAATTCGGCGCCGTGGCGAGGATCACCCGCGCCCCGCCGAGGCGCTGCAGCGCCTCGGCCGCTCGCTCGGCGGTGCTGTCGATATACGCGCTCGCACCGAGTTTGCGCGCCAGCGCGCCATTCTCGGCGCCACGGCTGATCGCCACCGTCCGGAAACCGAATTTGTGTGCAAACTGGATCCCCAGATGACCCAGGCCCCCGATCCCGAGCACCGCGACACAGTCGCCCGGGCGCGCCCCGCTATGACGCAGCGCATTGTAGGTCGTGATCCCGGCGCACAGCAGCGGCGCCGCCTCGATGGGATCGAGGCTCTCGGGGATGGCTGCCAGCGCCTCGACCGGGGCGATCATGTACTCGGCATAGCCACCGTCGTAACTGATGCCCGGCACCTGCACGCTGCGGCAGTTGCGGAAGTCCCCTCGCCGGCACGCCGGGCAGGTGTTGTCCTGGCCACCGTGCCAGCCGACACCGACCCGCTGACCGGCGCGCCAAGCGCCGACGCCCGCACCGAGCGCGTCGATCACGCCGGCGACCTCATGACCAGGCACGCGCGGATACTGGATGCCGGGCCAGGCGCCCTCCTGAGTGAAGGCGTCACTGTGGCAGATGCCGCAGGCCTGCACCTGGATGCGCACCTGACCGGGTCCGGGCACGGGGATCGGGCGCTCAACGATCTGAAAGCCCGCGCCGGGCGCGGGAACCTGGGCCACCTTCATCGTGCCGGCCGTCGTGTGCTGCTTCGCCATGACTCCTCCTGCCTGCCGTTTGGTGCGCCCGCGCATCGAGCGCCTGGGCACGCTAGCAGCTCGGCGTCGACTCGACCAGCGCTGCGCGTACGCTGCTCCGTACTCGCACTATCGTGAGGGCTCAGGCCACGCCGGATGCGCCCCGATGGCTCGCGAGCAGCGCCTCGAGCGCGCTTCGCTCGACCACTTCCTTCTCGAGCAGCAGGCGCGCGAGCGCCTCGAGCGAGCCGCGCTGCTGGGTGAGGGTCTGCGTAACCCGGTCGTGCGCCTCGCGGATCAACCGTCCGACCTCCTCGTCGATGACCCGCGCGGTGGCCTCGCTGTAGTTCACGGACTGATTGGCCTGCGGGACGGTGAGAAACGGCGACGGCCGGGTGGAATCGAAGGCCACCTGCCCGAGCCGCTCGCTCATGCCGTACTGCGTGACCATGTGGCGCGCCATGTCGGTGGCGCGCTGCAGATCGTCCTGCGCGCCGGTGGACACATCGCCGTACACCAGCTCCTCGGCAACCCGGCCGCCGAGCAGCACGTCGAGCCGGTCGAGCAGCTCGCTGCGCTTGAGCAGATAGCGATCCTCGGTGGGCAGCTGCTGCGTGTAGCCGAGCGCGCCGATGCCCCGCGGAATGATCGAGATCTTGCTCACTCGATCGGCGTGCGCGCGGCTTTCGGCGACGAGCGCGTGGCCGGCCTCGTGATAGGCGACCGTCTCCTTCTCCTTCGGATTCATCACCCGGTTGCGCTTCTCCAGCCCGGCGACCACCCGGTCGATCGCCTCATCGAAGTCGCGTGGCTCGACCGCCTTCTTGTTCTCGCGCGCCGCGTGCAGGGCCGCCTCGTTGACGATGTTGGCCAGATCCGCGCCCGCGAAGCCCGGCGTCTTCGCCGCCACCACCGCCAGATCCACCTCGGGACTGAGCACGACGTTCTTGGCATGGACCTTGAGAATCGCCTCGCGGCCCTTGATGTCCGGACGATCGATGGCCACGTGCCGATCGAAGCGGCCGGGTCGCAGCAGCGCCGGGTCGAGGATCTCCGGCCGGTTGGTCGCGGCGAGGATGATCACCCCGTTCTGCGAATCGAAGCCGTCCATCTGCACCAGGAGCTGATTGAGCGTCTGCTCCCGCTCGTCGTTGCCGTTCAGTCCCGAGATACCGCGCGCCTTGCCGAGCGCATCGAGCTCGTCGATGAAGATGATGCACGGCGCGCGCTGCTGGGCCTGGGCGAACAGGTCGCGCACCCGTGCGGCCCCGACACCGACGAACATCTCGACGAACTCCGAGCCGCTGATCGAGAGGAACGGAACGCCGGCCTCCCCGGCCACCGCCTTGGCGAGCAGCGTCTTGCCGGTGCCCGGGGCACCGACGATGAGCACGCCCTTCGGAATTTTCCCCCCGAGCCCCCGGAAGCGCTCCGGGCTGCGCAGAAACTGTACGACCTCCTCGAGTTCCTGCTTCGCCTCGTCGATCCCCGCCACGTCGGCGAAGCGAACTTTGGTCTGCGACTCGACGTACAGCTTCGCCTTGCTCTGCCCGACGCCCATCATGAGCCCGGATCCGGAGCCCGCGCCGCGACGCATCATCCACACCCACACCAGCACCAGCAGCCCGATCGGCACGATCCAGCCGAGCAGCGTGCGCAGCCACGGATTCTGCGCCACGCCGGAGTAGGTCACGTGAGCGGCCTGCAGCTGTGCGGTGAGTTCAGGATCCTCGACCCGATCGGTCACGATCCGGCGCAGCGTCGGGCTCGTCGAGGCCGGCCTCGCGAGCAGCTGCTGGTAGTCCGCCGCCGGCAGCAGATCCTGGGTACCGGTGACATCGACCTCGGCGACGATGGTGTCCGCCCCGACGCTCGCCTGCTGCACCTTGCCGGCGGCGAGCAAGGTCTTGAATTCGCTATACGGGATGGTCGCGGCACGCGAGCCGAGCAGGTAGAACTGCATGGCGAGGAGCACACCGATGAGCCCCAGCCAGTACCACACCGTCAGTTGTTGCTTCTTACCGTCCACCGTGTTCCGT
>JAKAFQ010000035.1 GCA_021817875.1 Pseudomonadota bacterium | reverse complement strand
GGACAGCTCGTTCAAGTGCGCCGGGATGATGCCCCACGCCCCCTGCACCAGGAACTGCATCAGGAACGCACCGAGCGCGAGCAGCGGTACGCCCGGGGCGTAGGTCCACAGCGGGATCACCGGCAGGGCGAGCAGCGCCGCGCACGCGATCGCCTTTCTGCGGCCGATCCGCTCGGAGAGCGCGCCGAAGGTCATGCCGCCGAACAGCGCCCCGATGTTCATCAGCATCAGCAGATCGTCGGCGCGCTCGCCCGAAAGCCCGCGCTGCGTGATGAGGAACGGCTTGTACAGGTCCTGCGAGCCGTGCGAGAAGGCGTTGAAGAGCGCCATCAGCACGATCATGTACAGCAGCAGCGGCGCATTCGCGACCGCCGTACGCCACAGCTCACCCAGGGTTGCGCGCCGGGCGTGACGGCCCTCGAGCCACGCCGGCGACTCCCCGACGCCGAAGCGGATGTAGAGCACGAGCAGCGCCGGCAGCGCGCCGATGACGAACAGCCCGCGCCAGCCGACGGCGGCGAAGAACAGGCGCGAGACGGCCGCGGCAAGCAGGAAGCCGAGCACGTAGCCTTCCTGCAGCAGTCCGGAGAAGAAGCCACGCCCCTCGGCCGGCAGCGTCTCGAAGGCGAGTGCCGCGCCGACGCCCCACTCCCCGCCCATCGCGAGGCCGAACAGCGCCCGCAACGCGAGCAGCACGGCCAGATCCGGTGCGAACGCCGAAGCCAGCTCAATGAGCGCGAAGGACAGAACGTTCAGCATCAACACCGGGCGGCGCCCGTACTTCTCGGCGAGCCAGCCGAAAACCAGCGCGCCCACCGGGCGCAGCGCCAGCGTCAGGGTGATGCCGAAGCTGACGGCGGTGAGGCTGGTGCCGAAGCTCGTGCTGATCGAGCGCAGCGACACGATGAAGATGAAGAAATCGAACGCATCGAGCGTCCAGCCGCCGAGCGCGGCAAAGTAGGCGTGGCGCTGCTCGCCGGTCAGCTGCGCGAACGGTGCGAAGAGTTTCACGACTTTGCTCAGGCGCGGCCCGGCCGCGGAACGGACAGATTACCGAAGCTTCGGGCCGCAGCGCCATGACCGGGTGCGGGCCATTCCCCACGGGCGCGGCCGCAGCCCCCGTGCGCCGTTCAGTTGACCCCGGCCATCAGGCGCTTCACCGGCGGGGTGATCAGCAGCATCAGGCCACCGCCCGCGGCGCTCCACCAGAACAGCTTCAGGTACAGCGCCGGCAGCGTTGCGAGGTGATGCGCGTTGTACTCGCCCGACAGCAGCCCGGCGAGAAAGCTTCCCAAAGCGAGGGTGAGGAACCACAGCCCCATCGTCTGGCCGGCGAAGCGCCTCGGCGCCAGCTGGGTCGTGGAGGAAAGACCCACGGGCGAGAGGCACAGCTCGCCGCAGGCGTTCAGAAGGTAGGTGGCCGTGAGCCACAGCGGCGAGACTTGCGCGCCGTGCATCACCCGCAGCGCCGCCTCGTACATCACCAGCATGCTCGCCGCCATCAGCAGCAGTCCCCAGGCGAACTTCGCCGGCGAAGACAGGTCCCGTCCGCGCCGCCCGAGCCCTACCCACAGTGCCGCGAATACCGGCGCCAGCGTGATGATGAAGATCGGATCCACCGTCTGCATGGCTCCGGCCGGCATCCTCCAGCCGAAGATCTCCAGGTCGGTATATCGTTGCGCAAACAGCGTGAAGGACCCGAACATCTGCATGTAGGCCATCCAGAACACCGTGGAGGCCGCGAACAGCGCCATCATGGCGAAGACGCGGCCGCGTTCCCGGCGGGTGAGTCCGCCGAGGAGCGCCATGTACAGCAGATACGCCGCCATCAGGCTGCCCACTGCCCACGAGATGGCGGCCGAGACCGTCACGGCGCTGAGCGTGATGGCGCCGGTGAGCGCCAGGGCCGTGACTCCGGCGATGACGGCCATGAAACCCCAGAGCGCGAGCCAGGAGCGGCGACTGCCGACCGATGATGCCGCCGCGCCCGCGCTGCCCAGGTGGCGGCGGGTGACGATGAACTGCGCCACGCCGAACAGCATGCCGAGCGCCGGCAGGGCGAAGCCCGCATGCCAGCCGAAATGCCGGGCCACGATCGGCACGAACAGCGGACCGAACAGCGACCCGATGTTGATTCCCATGTAGAAAATCGAGAATCCCGCATCGCGCCGCGAGCCGCCCTCGGGATAGAGCTCACCGACCGTGGCACTGACGTTCGGCTTGAGAAGTCCCACACCGAGCACGTTGAAGATCAGGCCGAGAAAGAACAGGCGCGCCGCGCCCGAAGCGAGCAGGGCGTCACCGGCGGTGATCAGCACGCCGCCCGAGAGCACGGCCGCCCGCCCGCCGATCAGCCGGTCCGCAACCCAGCCGCCGAGCAGCGACAGCAGATACGTGCCGCCGAAGTACAGCCCGACGAGGGCGTTGGCGCTCCGGTCGCCGAGCCCGAGCCCGCCGCGGCCGCTCGCGGCCACCATGAACAGGATCAGGATGGACTGGATGCCGTAGTAGGTGAACCGTTCCCACATTTCAGTGAAGAACAGCGTCGCCAGGCCGCGCGGATGACCGAACAGGGTGCCGGTCCCGGAGGCGGCGCCGTCCCCTTGCGGCGTTCGGGAGGTCGGGTTCATCGGCAGGGTCGTGTGCTTGCGAGGGCCCGCGGCGTGTCCCGGGCCCTCAGGACGCCGCGGATTCTTCCCCGGCCGACTCGCGCTTGACCCGCATCAGGATGCGCGCCAGCAGCACGCCGCCTTCATACAGAAAGTACATCGGGACGGCCATCATCGACTGCGAGACCGCATCGGGCGGCGTGATGAAGGCGGCCACGATGAACACCCCGAGCAGCACATAACCGCGGATGGACCTGAGCTTTTCGAGCGTCACCACGTTCATCACGACCAATAGCACGACCGCCACCGGCAGCTCGAAGGCCGCTCCGAACGCGAACAGCATCACCAGGATGAAATCGAGGTACTGGGTGATGTCGGTCATCATCGCCACCCCCTTCGGGGTGGTGGCGGCGAAGAAGTGGAACATGGCCGGGAACACCGCGAAATACCCGAATGCCATGCCGAGGTAGAACAGGACGATCGACGAGAACAGCAGCGGTCGCGCGATCCGTTTCTCGTGCCGGTACAGGCCGGGCGCCACGAAGGCCCAAACCTGGTAGATCACGTAAGGCATCGCCGCGAGCAGCGCGACGAAAAAGGCCAGCTTGAATGGTGTGGTGAACGGTGCGGCCACCCCTGTGGCGATCAGGTGGCTGCCCTTGGGAAGCATCCTCAGCAGGGGACGGGCCATCAGCGTGAACAGGTCATTGGCGTAGAGGGCGCAGGGCGCGAACAACACGCCCACCGCGAGCAGGGCACGGATCAGCCGTTCCCGCAGCTCGAGCAGGTGCGAGATGAGCGAGCCTTCTGCGAGGCTTTCAGGCTCTTCGCTCATTTCTCATCCGGCGTGGAACGAGCCGCTGGCGCGAGCGGTTCGGCTTCAGGTTCGTGAGGACCCGGCGCCTCAGGGGGCACTTCCGTGGGCGTCGCCTCGGGCACCGGCTCGGTGTACAGCGGCGGGTCGGGCGGCAGTGGGGGTGGCGCCGAACGCGAGCGGCTACCGTCGAGGTCGACCTCTTCCTCGAGCTGCTCCTGGAATTGGCGCGCCATGGCGCGCGCACGGCCGACCCAGCGGCCGACCTTGCGCACCACGCCCGGTAGTCTCTCCGGCCCCAGCACGATCAGCGCCAGGACGAGGATGACCAGGATTTCAGAAAAGCCGAAGTCGAACATGGCGCTTCAGGGTACGCCCCGGCCGCGACAGCCCAGCGCGTCGCTCACCGCCCGGCCCGCCGGGCCCGAGGGGCCCCGTTCACCGGCCTCAGGCGTTCCGCTCGTTCTTCGGCGTCTGGCCGCCGCTCTTGAGCGTCTCCGGGAACTCCGCATCGTCGCCCTGGGATCGGATCTGCTTCGGCGAGGCGGCGGTCTCTTCCTTGTCGCCTTCGTTCATCGCCTTCTTGAAGCCGCGCACCGCATGGCCCAGATCGTCGCCGATGCTGCGCAGCTTCTTACCCCCGAAAATGATCAGCACCACGACCAGGATGACCAACAGTGTCTTGAAATCGAAATCCATAAGCTCTGGACTCCGCTTGGGCGTCACATAATAGAATGCGATGCATGATAGGCCAATTGCAGGCCTCCAGCCGAGAAAGTTTGCCCGTCATCGCAGGGGAAAATCCGGGCGCGCCCGCTTCAGGACCGATGGGCTTGCCCGCGGCCATCACGGTGTACCGGGTCCCCCGGGGCCTCGAGCCAGAAGGTCACCGGTCCGTCGTTGATCAGCTCGACCTGCATCTGTGCACCAAATTCCCCGGCGGCGACGGGCGAGTGGCGCGCGCTCGCCTGCGCCACGAGGTAGGTGAACAGCGCCCGCGCCGCCTCCGGAGCGGCGGCCGTGCTGAAGCCGGCCCGGGTGCCTTGATGGGTGTCCGCCGCGAGGGTGAACTGCGGCACCAGCAGCAATCCTCCCCCGACATCGCGCAGCGAGACGTTCATCCGTCCGGCGGCGTCCGGAAAGATGCGGTAGGCGAGCAGCCGCTCGAGAAGGCGATCGGCGGCGAGACGGTCGTCGCCGCGCCGCACGCCGATCAGCGCCAGCGTTCCGCGCTGGATGGCGCCGAGAAGCCGGCCCCCGGAGCTCACCTGCGCCCGGCTCACGCGCTGGATGAGGCCGATCACCTGCCGGCGTCCCGGGATCTGCTTGTGACGCTGGCGTCTGAGGCGGCCAGTCCGATAAGATTGACAATCATCATTGTCTGCGCACCTGGCCGGAGATCACGATGTCGGAACTTTGGCTGCGTTCATCTGTGCGTTGGGGCGTGCGGGGCGCCATGGGAGCATTTCTCGCCGTCGCGTGCGGGACATTCTCCGCCGCGGCCCCGGCGCCATCGCCCGCCGGTCCTGCGCAGCAGGGCAGAGTCGTCGGGTATACCTGCCTCGGCTGCCACGGCATCAGGGGCTACCGGAACGCCTACCCCAACTATGCCGTACCGCGGCTGCGGGGGCAGTCGGTCACGTACCTCATCAATGCCTTGAACGAGTATCGCGACGGCGATCGCGCCTATCCGACCATGCACCTGCAGGCGCTGTCGCTGACCGAGCGGCAGATCGCCGCCGTGGCCAGCTACCTCGGTGGCAAGCCGGTGCAGGCCAAGCCGGCCCCCGTCTCCGCGGTGCCCGAGGCCGCCGCGGTGTGCGCCTCCTGCCACGGCGCGAACGGCATCGGCGTCGCGCCGATGTACCCGACGCTCGCCGGCCAGCATGAGAGCTACCTCATCCGCGTACTGCATGAGTATCAGACCGGCTACCGCAAAAGCCCCATCATGGACGGGATAGCCCATACGCTCACCGACGCGCAGATCCGTACCGTGGCGACCTACTTCAGTCACCTCAAGCCCGGACTGCACACCGTGCCTCGCGCGCACTACAGCTGGACTGCGAAGCGCTGAGCGCCTGCTCCGGCACGTCTGCGCGACGACGCACTCCCTGAAACAACACGGCCTGGGGAAGGGTGACCCCTCCCCCAGGCCCAGGCTCTCAAGGCTCTCCACCGAACCCTGCATCCTGCCGCGTTCCCTCGGGCGGGCAACTGTCCCGGTGCGCGTTGCCTGCCGGCCGTCCCTGGCCGGTTCGCCGCCCGCGCGATTCCCTCGCGACTATTGAATCTGGATGGGCACGAAAGTCTGCACTCCATCGCGCTGAATGAGCAGCGCCACGTGCCCATGCGACTTCGAGACCAGGGACTGCAGCTGCGCGGCCGAATGCAGCGGACGTCCGTTGGCCGACAGCACGATGTCTCCGGGCTGGATGCCGGCGTCTTCCGCCGGGCCGCTCACCCCCTGGACCAGCAGGCCACCGCGCACGTTGGCCTGCTGCTGCTCGTCGGGTGTCAGCGGACGCACCACCAGGCCCAGCCGTCCGCCGGGGTGAAAGCCGCCGCGGGCCGAGGCGAGCGTGCCGTTGCCCATGGAGCCGAGCGTCGCGTCAATCGTGCGCTCGGCGTGATTGCGCCAGATCGTCAGGTGCACCACCGTGCCCGGCAACAGGCTGGCGACCCGCACCGGCAGCTCCTCCTCGGTGCTCACCTTGCGGCCGTTCATTGCGAGGATGATGTCGCCCGGCTTGAGGCCGGCCTTGGCCGCCGCGCTGTTGGGATAGACGCTTGCGACCAGGGCTCCTTCGGGCGCGGGGAGGCCGAAGGAGTCGGCGAGGCCCTGATCGACCGGCTGGATGAGGATGCCGAGTTCGCCGCGGCGGACATGACCGTTGGCGAGCAGCTGGTCTGCCACGTGCATGGCCACATTGATCGGGATGGAGAACGACAGTCCCATGTAGCCGCCGGAGCGGCTGTAGATCTGGGAGTTGATGCCCACCACCTGCCCCTGCATGTTGAACAGCGGCCCGCCCGAGTTGCCGGGATTGATCGGCACGTCGGTCTGGATGAACGGCACGTAATGGGAATCCGGCAGCACGCGGCCCTTGGCGCTGACGATGCCCGCGGTGGCGCTGTTGTCGAAGCCGAAAGGCGCGCCGATGGCGAGCACCCACTGGCCCACCTGCAGCGAGTTGGAATTGCCGAGGCGCACCGTCGGCAGGTTGTTGGCGGCGATCTTGACCACCGCCACGTCGGAGATCTTGTCGATGCCGAGCACCTTGCCCGGGAATTCGCGCCGATCGCGCAGCTGCACGGTCACCTTGGTGGCGCCGGCAACCACGTGCGCGTTGGTGAGGATCACCCCGTCGGGCCGGATGATGAAGCCCGAGCCCTCGCCCCTTACCGGGGCGGCCTCGGGAGCCTGGAAGGGAAAGTTGCGGAAGAACGGCGCAAACGGACTATTGGGCCCGAACGGGCTCTGCTGGCCGGCGGAGCCGGAGGCTTTCTCGATCACGCGGATGCTCACCACCGCCGAGCCGTATTGCTTGACCAGCGGAGTAAAATCCGGCAGCGGTACGGATACGGCGCCGGAGGGCTGGGCGGCGGCCGGCGTATTGGCCGCGTTGGCCGAACGCAGGGTGTAAACGGCCGTGAGCGGCGCTGCGACGAGCAGTGCGCCGAAGGCTGCCGCGATCAACGGATTGCGAAGAACGGTCCTTAGGGTCATATCAGCCTCTGGGGATGCGATGTTCGGGACACTGTGGATTGGCGATCAGGATAGGGCATGGAATCTTAAGTGACACTTAAAAGTGCCGGCCCCCGGGTTTTCCCAGGGGGAGATGCGTCCGCGGCGGCGCCTGCCGCTACGCCGCCCTCCCGCCGCGTCGCTCCAGCCAGTACACCAGGCCCTGGGTATTGAGCTCGAGGTCGCTCGAGACCAGCGCTCGAAGCGGCTCATCGGCCATCGGACAGCCCACCTGGTGCGCCAGCTCGCGCCACAGCGCCCACATGCCTTCGCGGATCGCCATATGCCGGTCCGGCGCCGAGGCATGCGCCTCGGCGAGGCGGGTGAGCTGCCGGGTCTGGGTCTTCAGCGACTCGCCGAGGCGCGCGACATCCGTCACGCGGCCGTAGTGCATCAGGTAGATCGCCTGGGGCGCGTACGCGAGCATCCGGTCGATGGAGGCGCACAGCTGATCCGGATCGAACTGGGTCGGCGTGGTGGTCGGGACGATCAGGGCGCCGCCGGCACCGTCGAGCTCACGGTAGGAGATGCCGAACGTGTCGCCGGCGAAGATATTGCCATGGGCCCGGTCGACGAAGACCTGATGGTGCAGCGCATGCCCCGGGGTGTGCAGGATCTCGAGGTCCCGGCCCGCCAGGCTCAGCCTCTCGCCGTCGCGCGAGGCGCGCACCCGGCCGGCCGCGATGGGCACGAGCTGCCCATACAGGCGATGAAAGCGCTCTTCCCCGTAGACGGCCTGGGAACCGGCAATCAACCGGGTCGGATCGATCATGTGCGGCGCGCCGCGCGGATGCAGCACCGCCACGGCGTTGGGCAGGGCCTGCATCAGCCTGCCCGCGCCGCCGGCATGGTCCAGGTGGACGTGGGTGAGCAGCAGATAATCGACCGCCTCCGGTGGGATCGCCAGCTCGCGCAGCGCCGCGAGCAGATACGGCACCGAGTCATTGGTGCCGACGTCGATCAGGGCGGCGCGCCCGGCGTGCTGGATGACGTGTGCGGCAGCATGCCCGGGATGCAGGTACTCGGTGTCGACTGACGTGATGCCGTCCGCATGACGCGTCAATCTTGCGACGGGCAACGGTGAGGGATCGTTTTGCATGTACAGATGGTAGCCGGTTGCGATAGCTTAAGGATATGGCCTCGAGGATCTCCGGCCGCGCGCTCGCCGCCGCGGCAGCGTTCACTTTTGCCCTCGTTCTGGACTGCGTGCCGCTCCGGGCGCAGCCTTCGGACTATCGTGTGCAGGGTCCGCTCACTTTCAGCGGCATCCCTCCGTCGAGCCCGGTGCTGCGGCGGCGCCTGGAGCATTACGCACCCTGGCGCGGCACACGGTTCCTCGAGTGGCTGCCCAGCGGAGGCATGCTGGTCGAGGAGCGTTCGCCGACGCACGTGCGGCTGATTCGCCTCCGCGCTGCACGGGTCACGGGTCGATCCCTGGCTTCCCTCGCCAGACCGGTATCCTGGGCGCGCGCGCGTGGTGGCACGCTTGCCTTCGTGCGGCGTCTGGACGGGCATCCCCAGCTCTTCGTGAACAGCGGTTCGGGCCCGGCGCGTCAGGTGACCCAGGCCGATGAGCTGCGCGGTACGCCACTGTGGTCCGCCGATGGGCGGAGTCTCGCGTTCTATGGCGCCGGTCCCGGCGGCACCGCAGGTGCGGTCTACATCGAGGACGTCGCGCATGGGGGTCTGCCGCGGCTGGTCCTCGGCGCACTGCAGGGCAGGTGGCGCCTGCTCGACTGGTCGGCCAACGGAAAGCGGCTGCTGCTCGCCGACGTCACTCGGCCGCAGGACACCCTGCTGTATGTCGTCTCGGCGCGGCACGGCACCCGCAAGCCGGTGGCGGTCCCGCCCGGGCGCGTCGCCTGCGCACGCTTCGCGCCCGGTGGCCGGGCCCTCTACCTGGTCTCGGATGAGGGCAGCGAGTTCGAGCAATTGTTCCGATTGAACCTGCGCACGCATGCGCTGCAGCGCGTGTCCGCCGAGGTGCCGTGGGATGTCGGGCGGTTCACCGCCAGTGCCGACGGACGCTATGTCGCCTATACGGTCGATGACGATGGGCGCAGCCGACTGACGGTGCTCGACACCCGGCTGCGGCTCGCGCTGCCGGTGCCATGGCTGCGCGACGGCGTCATCGGGAACATCCGTTTCGACTCCGCCCACCGGCTCGCGATTTCGTACCAGTCGGCCCGGCATCCGCCCGGGGTGTATGTCTACGACGCCGACCGCAGGACCCTGCAGCCCTGGACACGACCGCCCGCAGCGCTGGTCGCCGGACGGCTGGCCGCCGCCCGGCTGATCCACTACCCGACGTGGGACAAGGTGAACGGCAACTGGCGGATGATTTCCGCCGATGTGTACCTGCCGCCGGCCCCGGCGCCGGCCCCGGTGCTGATCCTGCTGCACTCCGGGGTGGCCTCGCAGTTCCGGCCGCGCTGGCGAGCGTTCGTCCAGTTCGTGGTCAACGAGCTCGGCTACGCGGTGATCGCGCCCAATGTGCGGGGCTCGTCGGGATACGGCAAGGCCTTCCGGGCGCTCGCCGATGGCCGGCGGCGCGATGATGCGGTCCGGGACATCGGCTCGCTGTTGGTGTGGATCGGCATGCAGCCGGGCCTCGACGTACACCGGGTCGTGCTCATGGGGCGTGGATACGGCGGCTGGCTGGCGTTGAATTCGCTGGCGATGTTCGACGGCCACCTGCGCGGCGCGATCGATATCGCGGGCATCGCCGACCTGGCGCATTACGTCACCGATGCGCCCGCGGGACGGATCGAGCGGCGCATCGCGGAATTCGGCGACGCCGAGGACCCGGGAGTCGCGGATTTTCTGCGGCACATCTCCCCGCTCGGCGAGCTTGATCGCATCCGCAGCCCGGTGCTCATCGCGCAGGGGCTGGAAGGCCCGGGTCGCCGGGCGGCCGACTCGCGGCAACTGGCCTACCTGTTGCGCTTCCACCGTGACAGCGTCTGGCTGCTGACCGCGAGCGATGCCGGTAACCGCTTCGGGCCGCCTGCCGATCGGGCCGCCCTGTTCGTCACCGCGGCGCAGTTTCTGCAGAAGCTCGCGCGGCGATGACGTGCACGCCGGCGGCGCGCCGCATCGGATGCCGCCACCGGGTCAGTCAGCCGCTGCGAACCAGATGCTCACCGACAGCCCCCGCCCCGCCTCGCGTTCTGCCAACTCGATGCGCGCCGCGTGCGCATCGGCGATCGCTTTGACGATGGCCAGGCCGAGACCGCTGCCCGGCGCAACGGTGCCCGGCCGACGGTAGAAGCGGTCGAACACGCGGGCCCGCTCCTCGGGCGCGATGCCGGGGCCGTTGTCGAGTACCGTGAGCCGCACCCGGGCGGGCGTCTCCGTGGATCGCTCCACCGACAGATCCACCCGGCCACCCGAGGGTGTGTAGCGCACCGCGTTGTCGACCAGGTTGCGGATCAGTGTCGCGATCGCTTCGCGGTCGCCGTGCACGAACGCCGGCAGCGCACCGGAGATGCCGAGATCGATGCGCCGCGCGTCCGCGAGCGGCACCAGCTCCGCCACCACTTCCCGGGCAAGCTCATCGAGCGCGATGCGGCTGTGGGCCGGCTCGGCGCGCGGCTCCTGGCGGGCGAGTGCGAGCATCTGTTCCACCAGACGAATGGAGCGTTGTACGCCCTCGGAGAGCTTCCCCATGGCGTCGGCGCGCTCTCCCTCGGTTGCCGAGCGCTCGAGCGTGTCCAGCTGCAGGTGCAGCGCGGTGAGCGGCGTGCGCAGTTCGTGGGCCGCATCGGCCATGAAAGCCCGCTCCCGGTCGAGCGCCACGGTCAGTCGCGCCAGCAGGTCGTTGAGCGCGCTCACCAGCGGCTGGACCTCTTCGGGCAGCCGTTCGCTCGACAACGGTTCGAGCGCCCCGACACGGCGCGCCTTGACCGAGGAGGCCAGCCGCTGCAGCGGCTGCAAGGCATGTCCCACCGCGAACCACACCAGGAAACCCAACACCGGCACCGCCAGTGCGAACGGCAGCAGTGTCTTCAGCGCGAGCTGTATCGCCTGTTGACGCCGCTCGCTCATCAACTGGGCGACTTGAATCACCCGCGTCGGTGATTCGACGCCGTAGGCGCGCCAGCGGCCCTCGCTGGTCGAGATGGTCGAAAAGCCGATGGTGGTGAAATTGGGCAGCACCGCGTGCGGCCGCGACAGGTAGATCCGGTGTCCGTCGATCGTCCACACCTGCACCACGAAGTCGTAGGTGCTGTCGCTGGAGGGAATCGCCAACGGCCAGAGGTACTCCACCGGCTGGTCGCGCAGGATGAGCGCCGTCTGCTCGAGGTGATAGTCGAAGAACGCGTCGGCCTGCTGCAGCGCGTTGTGGTAGACCACCAGGCCGCCCGTCAGGCCCACGAGCGCAACGCCTCCGAGGAGCCACGCGAGCAGCCGCGCGCGCAGCGAGCTCACCCTCATGCCGGCGGCACCCGGTAGCCGACGCCGCGCACGTTGAGGATGTAATCCGCGCCCAGCTTGCGGCGAAGGCCGTGGATGTGCACCTCGACGGCATTGCTTTCCACCTCCTGGCCCCAGCCGTAGAGGCGCTCCTCGATGCGCGCGCGAGAGAGGATCGTTCCCGGACGCTCCATCAGCAGCTGCAGCAGCGCGAACTCCTTGGGCGAGAGCGCGATATCCTCGCCGTTGCGCCGCACGGTGTGCGCGGCGGGATCGAGGACCACCCCCAGGTGCTCGATGGCGGGGGCGCTGCGGCCGGACTTGCGGCGCAGCAGGGCCCGGATGCGCGCGGCCAGCTCGTCCAGGTCGAAGGGCTTCACCAGATAGTCGTCGGCGCCGGCATCGAGACCCCCGACCCGGTCCTCCACCGAATCGCGCGCCGTCAGAATGATCACCGGCAGGGCGTCGTCCCGCGCGCGCAGCGCCTGCAGCACCGGGAGCCCTGCCTTGCGCGGCAGGCCCAGGTCGAGCAGCAGCACCTCGAAGGGCTCGGTGGCGAGCGCCGCTTCGGCGGCTTCCCCGTCATGCACCCAATCGACGGCAAAGCCTTCCCGCTTCAGGCCGGTGCGGATGGCCTCCCCGATCATGGTGTCGTCTTCCACCAGGAGCAGTCTCATGTCAATTCAATGCCTTGGCGGTGCCCGGCCGGAGCGCATGCCGGACCGGGGATGTGAATTTCCCGTTCCATCCGCCGTCGGCTCTGCCAGAATGCCGCGGTCGGCCCTCCCGGAGCCTGTCCGGGCGATCCCTGAGATCCTCTGCCGTGTACGCGGTGAACCCTGCCCAACACGCCGCCGCCCTGGTCCACGCTGCCGCCACGCTCGGTGTGGCGCTGACGGAACACGATGCGCTGCGGCTGCTGCAACTGCTGGAGGAGCTGGCGCGTTGGAACCGCCGCTTCAATCTGACGGCGATCAGGCACGGTCCCGACATGATAACGCATCACCTGCTGGACAGTCTGGCCGTACACCGCTACCTGCGCGGCACGGCAGTCGCCGATGTCGGCACCGGGGCAGGCTTCCCGGGCCTGCCGCTCGCGCTGGTCAATCCGGAGCGGCGCTTCGCCCTGATCGACTCCAACGGCAAGAAGATCCGCTTCGTATCCCACGCCGTGCGCACGCTCGGGCTGGTGAATGTCGAGGCGCTGCAGGCGCGCGTGGAGGCGCTGCGCCCGGACAAACCGTTCGACACCGTCGTGGCCCGCGCGTTCGCGCCACTGCCGCAGATGCTCGAGCGCATTACGCCGCTGTGCGGGCCGTCGACCCGGGTGCTCGCCATGAAGGGCAAATGGCCGGCGCAGGAGCTGGCGACCGTGCCCGCGGGCTGGCAGGCGCAGGCGCATCCACTCAGCATCCCGGGCCTGGATGAGGAGCGCTGCCTGATCATCTTGACGGCTCCCGGGGCTCCTGCCGCGTCGCCAGAGGCAGTGCAGTGGTCTCCTTGATCACCGACAGCGCGATGAACGAGTGGACCGACTGCACTCCGGGAAATCGCGACAGGTGGTCGAGGAAGAACGCCTCGTAGGCCTTGATGTCGCGACAGACGATGCGCAGCAGGAAATCCGTCTCGCCCATGAGCGTGTAGCACTGCTGGATCTCCGGATGCTGGCGCACGGCCTGCTCGAACTTCAACAGCGCATCGCGTCCGTGGCCGGTCAGCTTCACCTGCGAGAACACGAGCACGTTCAGCCCGAGCTTTTCCCGGTCGAGCAGCGCGACCCGATGGCGGATCAGGCCCAGCTGGTCCAGGCGGCTCATGCGCCGCCAGCAGGTGGACGCGGTCATTCCCAGTCTTTCGGCGACCTCGGCCGCCGACAGATCCCCGTGGTCCTGGATGAGGTCCAGGATACGCACATCGCCCCGATCTAGGTCTGCCTGCATGAATCGCCTCGTGGATCACGCCTGATATGCAATGAATGATTCATCCTGGGAACTCATAGCGCAAGCTCCATGGGGCGCCAGCGTCAGCCCTCCCCGCCCGGGGCGGCCCTCTCCGGGGGACGGCGTGACCTCTTGGCCGGAACAGACCGGGCAGGCGCTGAAGCCACGGACCGCCGGGCCGGACCCGGGATGAGCCGACTCACCCGCTCCGAACGGGCCCAACGCCGCTCACCGGTCTCCTGGAGAGTTTCCCGGGGGCATGCGGCCCGCGAGCGCCGATCCGCTCGAGCGTCCAGCGCTTCTTCGGCCGAGGCTCTGTTCCTGCGGTGAAGTACACTTCGCCGCCATGAAGCGCGTCATCGCCATTGCCAACCAGAAAGGTGGCGTCGGCAAAACCACCACCGCGGTCAACCTGGCCGCATCGCTCGCCGCCACCAAGCGCCGCGTGCTGCTGCTCGATCTGGATCCGCAGGGCAATGCGACCATGGGCAGCGGCATCGACAAGTCGCAACTCGACAACAGCTCCTGCGAGGTGCTGCTGGGCGAGGCCGATCTTGCCTCCAGCCTGCGCACCGTCGAGCCGGGCGGCTATGCCCTGCTGCCGGCCAACCAGGATCTCACCGCGGCGGAAGTGCGCCTGCTCGGCATGACATCGGGGCGCGAGACGCGGCTGCGCGAAGCGCTCGCGCCGGTGCGCACGGCGTACGAGGTGGTCCTCATCGACTGTCCGCCGGCGCTCAACATGCTCACGGTCAACTCGCTGGTGGCGGCCGACAGCGTGCTCATCCCCATGCAATGCGAGTACTACGCCCTCGAGGGGCTCTCGGCGCTCATCGGCACCATCGAGCAGATCCGCGCCACGGTGAACCCGCCGCTCGAGATCGAAGGCATCCTGCGCACCATGTTCGACCCGCGCAACAATCTCGCCAACGAAGTCAGCGCCCAGCTCATCATGCACTTCAACGACAAAGTGTTCCGCACGGTCATCCCGCGCAACATCCGCCTCGCGGAGGCGCCGTCCTTCGGCCGTCCGGCGCTGTTCCACGACAAAGAGTCGC
>JAKAFQ010000565.1 GCA_021817875.1 Pseudomonadota bacterium | reverse complement strand
GCCCTGGCGCGCGGCAGCGAGCTCACGGTGATCCGTGCCACCGGGGTGTCGGTGGCGCGCCTTGCCGGCGCGACGCTGATCGCCGCGGGGCTGCTCATGGCGATCGAGGCGGTGGTCGGGGAGTTCGTGGCGCCGCAGCTGCAGGAGGCGGCCAACCAGCAGCGCGTCTTCACTCAGTACGACACCATCAGCTTCGGCGGCGGCACCGGTGCCTGGGTCCGCGACGGGAATCTGATCCTGAACGTGGCGCGCCAGTCGGGCTCGCGGCAGTTCGGCGGCATGCAGGTGTTCGAGCTCTCGCCGCAGCATCAGCTGCTGTCGATCGGGCGGGCGGCGCGGGCGACGGCCGCCGGTCACCACCGGTGGCTGCTCGATGACTATGCCGCCTCGCGTTTCGAGGGCGACCGGGTGATCGCGCACCCGCCGGGGCAGAAGGTGCTCACCTCGAACGTGACGGCCGGCTTTCTCGGCTTTGCGGTCCAGGACCCGGAGCAGATGACGCTGCACTCGCTGTGGAACCTCATCGGTTACCTGCACGCGAATTCGCTCGACGCGGGCCAGTACGTGTTCGCGTTCTGGTCGAGGATCGCCCGCACCGTGGCGATCGCCTTCTCGGTGCTGCTGGCGGTGCCGTTCGTGCTCGGCTCGATGCGCTCGGCCGGGGCGGGCACGCGAACCGTGCTCGGACTGACGATCGGAATCGGGTTCTTCCTGCTGCAGCGCCTGATCGAGAGCGGCACGGTGGTGTTTCATCTCAACCCGGTCATCCTGGCATGGCTGCCGACGACACTGCTCGCGACGGTGACGCTGCTGCTGCTCGCGCGGGCGCGCTGAGCGCCCGGATGCCGGCGCGCTTCCCTTGGGGGCATCCGGGCGTGGCGCGGCGTTACGCCGCCTTCCTGTGCGGCTTGGCGCCGTGGCGGGTCGGCAGCGGCGCGAGCAGAGCCGAGAGCGGCTGGAAGATCTCCTGGTAGCGATAGCCTGGAATCCGGTATACCCAGCCGTGAACGCGGGCATTGATCCGCGCGGCCTCGGCGCCGGCTTGCCGGCCGCTGCCGTGCGCCACCACGACGATGTCATGTTGGCCGTGCTTGCCGCCCGGGTATGCCTCGATCTCGATCTCGAGGCCGCCGAAGGTCCTGAAGACGGCCCGGGACAGGCGCACGCCCTTGGGGGCGGCGGTCGCCTTGCGCACGTCGCTCAACGTCAGGTTCGACAGCGCGCTCGCCATGTCGTCGGCCGTGCCCGCGCTCTGCAGCCGCCGACCGCGCGGGATGCCCTGGACGGTGAAATGGGCATCGGTCGCCTTGGCGCGCGCGAGGCTGAAGCGCGGGCCGCGCGCGGGCTGCTCATCGATGCGGCTCACCTGTGCGCGATGCAGATCGACGATGATCGGGTCGAGCCACTGGGCGGGCTTGGCATCGAGCCTCACCAGCGGGGAGGCGAGCAGGCTCTGCCTGCGGCCCGGGACACGCACATAGCAGTCGTTGCCGTCCGCGGCGTGTCCGACGATCAGTGACCAGGTCCGGGCGGGCGTGATGATGTCGATGCGTGTCCCGGTGGCCTTGGCGGAGGCCGGATTCTGCACGCCGAGTATCGGGTAGTTGCTCGCCAGGCGGGTTTTGCGCTCGATGATCTTCAGATCGCCGAGGTCGATGAGCAGCTTGCGCAGCTTGCCCGAGTCGGCCGGATAGCCGCGCTCGCCCACGATCCAGCGCTTCGCGCCGCGCTCGATGCGGGTGAGCGCGCCGCCGGCGGCGCTGAGGCGCACCTCGGTCACCGAGTTGAGCGCCGTGCGCAGGCCCGGCAGCACGGGCCGCCCGGCGGCCGAGGCGGCCGGCTGGCCGCGGTGCACGACCCAGGCCGCGAGCGCGAGCACCACGACGCTCGCGATGAGCAGGAATCCGAGATGACGTTGGGTCATGACTGCGCTCTCCCGGTCTCCCGTGGCGTTCTGGAGGCGGCATGCCGCCGCCGGCGCCAGGTGGCGCTGAGCAGCGCCGCCAGGGCGAACAGGCCCGGCATGACGATGATGTTGATGGCCTTCAGCTCGGTGCCGAGCCGGTTGATGCTGCGCAGCAGTCCGGCCTGCACGGCGCGCAGGCGCTTGCGGATGGCGAGCCGCTCGGCCTCGAAGTGCTGGATCTGCAGCTGCTGCGCCGGCGTCAGGATGAGGGTCGATTTGTCGTTGCGCTTCGATTGCAGCAGTGTCAGCTGCTGCTCGGTATGGCGCAGCTGTTGCTGCAGTTGCAGCTGTTCGGCGCGGTAGCGCGCCTCCGCCACGCGCCGCAGGGCCTGCACCCGCGTGAACGGCCGGGTGAAGCCCGCCTTGGCGCGGATGCTGATCAGGTCATTGCTGCCGGCCAGGTTGTCGAGCGCATTGAGCACCAGGTTGCCGTTGCTCGCCCAGGCCTGCGCGATGTCCTGGCCGAACAGGCTCATCTGCCGGACCCACAGGTAGTTGGCGAGCATGTCGGCGTCGGCGAACACCACCAGGTGCAGCGGTTTCGCCGATGCCTTCAGTTCGGTCTGGCCGGCCGGGAGAGTCACGCCCGCGGGGGGGCCGTCGGGGAAGGCCGTTCTGACACTGCCCGTGACACGGGCGGCCAGGGTGTAACGCTTGCCCGTGGGCTTGAAACCCTCGAGCAGGCTCGCCGGCTGCAGCGTCGGCCCGAACCGTTGGGCGGGCAGGGGCTCGGCGTCGGCGCTCGACCACATGAGCGGCTCGAAGGTCGTCTTCGCGCCCTTGATGGGGCTGAGATAGCCCGCGGTGGCGAGATTCACGTTGGACAGGCCGGCGGTGATGACATCGTGCTGCGACAGGTTGGCTCGTCCGAGACCGATGAAGGCGGGATCCTCGCTCGGCGTGCCGTCGGGCCCGGAGACGGTGAGGGCGCGGCTGCGATCGGCGATGACCTGGTTCGGATCGAAGCGCACGCCCCAGGCGGCGAGCAGTCCGGACAGGGCGGTCCCGGTGCCCGCCGCAGTCCCTGCGGCGCTCTGGGTCAGCGGGTCGACGAACGCGAGGATATGGCCGCCATGCAGCGCGTACTGGTCGATGGCGAAGCGGGTGGCGGGGGCAAGGTGGTGCGGATCGACCAGCACCAGCACCCGCGCGTCGCTCGGGATGGTGCTGGCGCCGGGCTGCAGGGTGCGCAGGTGATACAGCTGCGCGGCCTGTTGATAGACCAGCCAGGGCGAGCGCATCTGCCCGCTCTGCGGATTGTAGCCGCCGGACATCGGCAGGCTGGAATACCACTCGACGAGCGGCTTTTTCGGATGCGCCAGCTCATAGATGAGCCGGGCGATGTCATATTCGAGGAAACGCTGCTTGGCCGGATCGAAGAACGGGATCACCTGCCGGCCATCGGTCGAGTTGGTGCCGGCGAGACCGAAATAAAACTTGCTGCCGGCGGCATCGAGCGGCGTGGCGGTGACGCCGAGCTCGGCG
>JAKAFQ010000564.1 GCA_021817875.1 Pseudomonadota bacterium | reverse complement strand
GGTAACATCGCCAACCGGCGCGGCCTGCGTGATCGCAGCCCCGCCCTGGTCGATCTCGATGATCGAGCGCCGGTTGGTCAGGTTGCGGGCATAGATCTCGAGCGTCCATCGACCGCGCGTCACACCCGTCTGCAGGTCGAACTCGCTGTCGCTCGGCAGGTTGGCCTGGCCGAGCGCGGGATTGAATCCCGATTCCCGGCGACCCGTGTAACGCCAGTCGGCGCCGAAGGTTGCCGACAGATCCCCCCGCCGGAAGTACGTGTAGTTTGCTGACGCCGAGCCGCTCCAGCGCGGGATGTACGGCAGCTGCGCCCCGGCGCGCGCGCCGACCAGAATCGGGTCGGTGCTCGAGGTGAGCTGCGCATCCGTATACGCCCCGCCCACCCGAACGGTCAGTCGCTCGAGCGGTATCCACGCCGCCTGCCATTCGAAGCCCTTGCTGCGGGCGGTGCCACCGTTGCCGTTGACACCGAAGTTGTCGACGACCGTCTCCAGCTGAATGCCCTTCCAGTCGATGTCGAACAGGTCCGCATCGATCGACAGCCGACCCTCGAGCAGCCGCGACTTCACCCCGAGCTCGTAGTTGACCAGCGTGTCGGAACGGAACGTCGCCGGCACGTTGGGCGGGGGGTTCGGGGGCAGCACGTTCGGGCCGCCGGGCTGGTACCCCTTCGCCACGCGCGCGTAGAGCATGGTATTGGCAGTGGGGTGCCAGTGCGGTGCCACCGAGTAGGTGAACACCCCCTCCGAGGAGCGGCCCTGTGCCGAGGCCAGGCCGAACTCGAGGGCATCCTGGCGGTTGTGCGCCCAGCGCCCCCCCACGCTCAGATCGAACGCCTTGGAGAAGTGATAAGTGACGTTGCCGAAGCCGGCCACCTCGAGGTAACTGGAGTTCAGCTGCACGAATCCCAGCGGGGCGCTGGTCAGCGTCGGGATGAGCGCTTGGTGGAGGTTCGCGGTCTCGTGCGTGTAGAAGAACCCGGCCAGCCAGTCGAGCCGATGCTCGCCGACCGAGGCCAGGCGCAGCTCCTCGGTGAGCTTGTGCTCGCCGAGCGCGGCGCGCTCGAGCGTGCCGAACAACGCCGTGGCATCCTCGATCTGGTCACCCGAGTACGTCCCGTAGCTCGTCGCCGAGGTGAGCGCGCCCCAACCGAGGTTCCAGTCGACCGTGGCGTTGTACAGCCGGTTGCGCACCGTCGAGGTCTCCGCGACCGCCCGACCCTGGGCCAGAGGACCGTAGAGCGGCGTCAGGCTGATCCGCATGCCCGAAGCGGTGGCGGTGGAGGGAACCGTCGTTAGATCGACGCCGTTGGTCCCGCCGAGATTCATATCCTGCAGGTACGCCGTCAGGCGAACCGTCACCGCATCCGGATTACCCCAGAGCAGCGAGGCGCGTCCGCCCTTCTCGCCTGAGCCGTTGACGTGGCGCGCGTTGCGGGTGGGATCGTTGATGAACCCGGCGTGCTTCCAGCGGTAGCCATCGACGCGCAGCGCCAGGTCCGAACTCAGAGGGAGGTTGACCATGCCGCGGGTGGACCAGCCGAACCCGCCGCCGGCGGTCTCGTCCATCCCCGCCTGGACCTCGTCGTCGAACGCCTTGGGATTGGGCGGATTGGTGACGAAGCGGATCAGTCCGCCGAGGGTATTGGCGCCATAGAGCGTGCCCTGCGGTCCGCGCAGCACCTCGATCCGCTTCATGTCGAAGGTATCGATGTTCGGCGTCATGATCAGGCCGTCGGCGAGCGCGCTCGAGGAGCCGTACGGACTCTCATCGAGGTAGGTGCCGATCGTGGCGCCGGTGCCCTCGGTGTTGATGCCGCGCAGCACCAGGGTGGTGTGCGCCGGGTCGGAGGCCACCATGACCATGCCGGGAACGGTCTGCACGTAGTCGGCGAAATTGACCTCGTGCATGCGCGCGAGCTGCGCCCCGCTGACGACCGTGATGCTCATGGGCACATTGCGCAGCGGCTCCGGGCGCTTGGTGGCCGTCACCACGATGGGTGCCAGACGAACGGCCGATGCCGTGTCCGCCCGCGCCACCGCACCGCCCAGGCCGATTCCGCACGCCAACAGGCCGGCCATCCCGTCTCGCCAACTCATCGTTCTCATGATCATCTCCCCGAGGAGAGCCCCCCGGCGCGAATGGTAGATAGATCGCATAGAAAATACAAATTGATATATTTGTACCATTGGGCATCCCCGCGCGCCGGCGGCGCACGCCGCAGGACGGCACGCCGATCAGGGGCTATGCTGCTCGTCGGGCGTGAGGGCGAGCGCGGCTTGAACCACGGGCTGGGGGTTACTGAGGTCATGCTTTCTTTAGAGACCGTCATCAAGAAGAGCTGGAAGCAGCTCACGATCTCCGAGCGCCGGCTCGCCACCTTCGTGCTGCAACACCTCGAGGAGCTGCCGTTCGAGACGGCCGCCTCGATCGCCGCGCGCGTTGGGGTCAGCCCCATGACCGTGGGGCGATTCATCCGCAAGATCGGCTACCGGGACCTGCGGGGGATCAAGACCGCGCTGCGGACCGGCTCGGCCGAGAGCGGCCTGCTCTCGCGCCAGATCACCCGCAAGTTGTTCGACAACGCGCCGCTTGAAAGCAAGGTCAAGGCGCTGAGCGGCGTGCACCGCCTGCCCTCGTGCGCGGAGTGGCCCGGCATCGTCGCACTGCTCTCGAGCGCCCGCCACGTGCATGTGGCCAGCTTCCAACTGGGCCGCTTCATCGGTCTCGGGTTCGCCTCCGCCCTGCAGACCATCCGCCCCCACTGTCACTTCGCCGACGGCAGCGACGGGGGCTATATCGACGCACTGCTGGATTCGGATTCGAAGTCCTGCATCGTGCTGATCGACTTCAGGCGCTACTCCAGCCACTTCCGCCTGCTCGCCGAGGAGGCGGCGGCCCGCAAGATTCCTGTGGTCATCATCACAGACGTCTACTGTCACTGGGCGCGCGAGATCACCGATCACGTGCTGCTGCTCGAGACCGATTTCGACGCATCCTGGGAGCGCCTGGGCATCGCCCAGTCCCTGCTCGAACTGCTACTGGTCGACGTCGCGAAGCAATGCAAGGGCCGCGCGCAGCGCTACGAGGCCATCCATCAGCTGCGCGAGAAGTTCGTCGGCTTCGAAAAGGTCAATGAGAGTGATGCCGAGGAGGCCTGAGCTGGCGTCGAGGCGCGCGGCCGAGACCGCGGCGCCCCGCGCTGCGCGCTCGGGACGCCAATCGTGCACGCCGGGCTCGACACACATGACACCGAATCCCTCCTGGGAGTCCCTCCCGTGAGCGTTGAGACCGCGGACATCGTCATCGTGGGCGCGGGCATTGCCGGGACATCGGCGGCTGCCAAGCTGGCACGCACGCACCGGGTCGTGTTGCTGGAAGGCGAAGACGCCGTCGGCTATCACTCGACGGGCCGCTCCGCGGCCCTCTTTTCGGAAACCTACGGCAACGTC
>JAKAFQ010000034.1 GCA_021817875.1 Pseudomonadota bacterium | reverse complement strand
TCACTACGAAAGTCATCAGGATTTCCTAGCGTTTGACGGCTGAGACCTCGACAGGGTCGCGTATTGTGCCACGGTGCCCGGGCGCGCAAAACCGCTCTGAAGCCGGGCACCTGCCATGGTCCAGGCAGGGGCGCGGGGTTCGACCCCGGGGCTTGGCGGCGCGGCAGCGCCCGCGCCGGAGAATGCCCTGCCGCGGCCCGCTACGAGAGCCGCCGCTCCAGCGAGGCGAAGTGGTGCCCTTCGCGGCATGCGGCCCGGTCCTCCAGGAAGCGGCGCAGCGCGAATTCCGTGCTCGGGAATGCCAGCTCCGACCAGGGGATGTCCTCGGGGGAGACGAGCCTGGTCTCCAGGGTCTCGTGCCCCGCGCCGAACTGCGCCACGGCCAGGGTCGCGCGGAAGAAGACGTGCACCTGGTGAGCCTGCAGCACGTGGACGATCGACAGCAGCGAGCCGATCTGCACCTCGACCAGGGCCTCTTCCCTGGATTCCCGGGCGGCGCCCTGCTGCAGCGTCTCGCCGTTTTCCATGAAGCCCGCCGGTACGGTCCAAAAACCGCGTCGCGGCTCTATCGCTCGGCGGCACAGCAGGATCCGGCCTTCGTACTCCGGCACGCAGCCGACCACGAGTTTAGGGTTCTGATAATGGATGGTGCCGCATGATTCGCAGACGTACCGAGGCAGCTGGTCCCCGGGGGGGACGCGCAAGGTGAGCTGGGCACCGCAATGACTGCAGAAGTTCATGGGTCGCGTCGCAGGTTTCGGAGCAGGATACGGGGCCGGTGCGCGCTTGTCGATCGCTTCGGGGGCCCCGCCGAGGGCGTCTGCCCGGGGAGCATCGAGCCGGCGGCCCGCGGCCCGCACGGGCGGCGCACAGCCCCGGAGAGATCGGTCACGTTTCCGGCAACTGCGTTCAAGAGCGCGATACGGCAGCCGAGACAGCGCGAGCGGGGCATTTTTGCTCGGAATCCATACGGTGGCCGGCGGATCGCATGTTGGCGCTCGGACTCACAACGGGAAGCGCGCTCGCGCCGGCCCGAGGCAGGCCGCAGCGTCTGCTGTGGGGCAGCGTGCTGCTGATCTGCGCGGCGCTCGCCGTGCTCCTCGAGGCGCTGGCGCGGATGCACGGCAGTGCGGCCGGGGCCGGCAGTGCCGTGTCCGGTCTGCCGCTTGCGATCGTCTCGGGCACGGTCCTCCTGCTCGTCCTGCTGCTGGCCGGACAGCGGCGCAGCCGCACTCGAGCCGAGACTGCGTTGCGCGGCATCATCGCGCGCCAGAACCGGCTGCTCGAAGAGATTTCCGCGACCGGTCAGATGATGGAGCTGCTGCAGGTCTGCCATTCCCAGGCGGAGCTGGCCGGAGTGGTCCGCGGGGCGCTGCCGAAGCTGTTCCCGGGAGTGAACGGCGCGTTCTATGCCGCGCGGGGCCCGGAAGACGCCCTGGAGCTGCAGGCGTGCTGGGGCAGTCTCGCAGCGGCACCGAGCTTCGGGTCCGAAGAGTGCTGGGCATTGCGCCGCGGTCACCCGTATCTCTACGATCCGGCCAGTCCGGGTGTGACGTGCGCTCACGCAGCCGCCTCCGGGCAGGCCTGCCTGTGCCTGCCGCTGGTGGCCGACGGTCACGCCTTCGGCCTGCTGTATCTGCATGCCTCGAGCGGACAGGGGATTCCGTCGGATGTGCAGCGCCTCGGTGCCACGCTGGCCGAGCAGCTGGCGCTCGTCCTGGGCAATCTGAAATTGCAGGAGACGCTGCGCACCGGCGCGGAGCGCGATCCGCTCACCGGACTGTACAACCGGCGGCACCTCGAGATTTCCCTGCAGCGCGAGCTCGCGCGCGCCCAAAGGCTCGGATATCCCGTCAGCGCAGTCATGCTCGACGTCGATCACTTCAAGGATTTCAATGACACCAACGGCCACGAGGCGGGCGATGCGGTGCTGCGCGAGGTCGCGCAGGTGCTCAGGCGCCACACACGGGCCGAAGACATCGCGTGCCGCTGGGGAGGAGAGGAGTTCCTGCTGGTGCTGCCGGGCTGCGCCGTGGACGATGCTTACGCAAAGGCCGAGGCGATTCGCGAGGCGATCGCCCAGTTGCGGGTGTTCTGCCGCGGCAACGCACTGCCGCAGGTGACCGCTTCCCTGGGTATCGCCTGCCATCCCGGCGATGGCGAGCGTCTGGAGGATCTGATCAATGACGCCGACGCGGCGCTCTATCACGCCAAGACGGGAGGCCGTGACAGGGTCGTTGCCACAGACGTCCCGGGCGAAGTGGTGTTGTTCGAGCGAGCGGGCGCGCGGGCTGAGGCGCGGTAGCGGCCGGCGGTCGTCCGTACCCGGTGCGCGGCGGGACCGCGCAGCGAACGCCGTCGCACGGGCCGACAGGGCTGCGGCGCCCGACTCGGCCGGGGGACCCGCCGCGCCGATTGTATCGACACGATATTTGAGGCGCTCGCATGGACCGCGGCGCGTGTGGCGGATTAATCTCGGCCGTAAGGTCAGATCATGCACCGGTCCCACACTGAAGCCGCCCCGCGCGGCGCTGCCCCGGAAGCGCCGGCCGACGGCCGCTCGTTCGATCTGCTCGTCATCGGCGGCGGCATCAACGGCGCCGGGATCGCCCGTGATGCGGCCGGCAGGGGGCTGCGCGTGTGCCTGGTCGAGCAGTCGGATCTCGCGGCCTTCACCTCCTCGGCGAGTACCAAACTCATCCACGGGGGATTGCGCTACCTCGAGTACCGCGAATTCCGGTTGGTGCGCGAATCGCTGGCCGAGCGCGAGCGGCTGTTGCGCATCGCGCCGCACCTGGTGCGGCCGTTGCGCTTCATCCTGCCGCATGTGCCGACCCTGCGGCCCCGCTGGGAAATCCGCGCAGGGCTGTTCCTGTACGATCGGCTGGGCGGGCGGCGGCACCTGCCGGGATCGAGCTCGGTCGATCTGCGCCGCGAGACCGTGGGCAAGGCGCTCAAGTCCACCTACGAGAGGGGCTTCGCGTACTCCGACTGCCGGGTCGACGACAGTCGCCTGGTCGTGCTCAATGCGCGGGATGCGGCCGACCGGGGAGCTCTGATCCTCACCCGCACCCGCGTGAGCGGGGCTCGCGCGGATCAGCAGGGCTGGCAGGTGGATTGCGAGCGCTGCGCGGACGGGCACGCGATGGGTCTGCGGGCGGCCGCCGTGGTCAACGCCGCGGGCGCCTGGCTCAACGAGGTGCGCGGCCGGTTGGGCCTGCGGACTCCCGAGCCCATCCGCCTGGTGCGCGGCAGCCACATCGTCGTGCCGCGCCTGTTCGACGGCGAGCATGCCTACATTCTGCAGAACCCCGATCACCGCATCGTGTTCGCGATTCCATTTCAGGATTTCTACACACTCATCGGCACGACCGACGTGCCGCACACCGGCGCGCTCGACAGCATCGCGATCACGACCGAGGAGACCGCCTATCTGTGCGAGAGCATCAACCGCTACTTCAGACGGCCGATCCGGGCGGAAGATGTCCTGTGGAGCTACTCCGGCGTGCGATCGCTGCGCGACGACGGCGCAGCGGATGCAGCCGCGGTGACCCGGGATTATGAGCTGGTGCTCGAGCATGCGGCCCACGGTGCACCGCTGCTGTCGGTGCTCGGCGGCAAGATCACCACGTATCGCAAGCTCTCCGAGACCGTGCTGGCGAGGCTGCGAGCGTCGATCGGTGGTCCGGCAGGCCGTTGGACGGCGGCGGCGGCACTGCCGGGCGGCGACATGCCGCGCGCAAGCCTGACGCAGTTCATCGACGAGGCGACGCGGCGCTGGCCGTTCCTCGCGCCCGAGCACTTGCGGCGACTCGCCTGCGCCTATGGGACTCGCATGGAACGGGTGCTCCAGGGAGCGCGCAGCGGCGCGGACCTCGGCGAATCCCTGGGGGCGGACCTCACGGCGGCAGAGGTCGAGTACCTTCGGGATCAGGAGTGGGCGGTGACGGTGGACGACATCCTGTGGCGACGCTCGAAGCTCGGTCTGCGCCTGCAGCCGGCGGACATCGAGCGGCTCGAGCGGTATCTGGGTGTCCGCCAGGACCCCCGTTGGAGGGCATGAGCATGACGCGATTCGTCGGCGCGATCGATCAAGGCACCACGAGCACGCGATTCATGGTGTTCGGGCGCCAGGGAGAGATGCGCTGCAGCGCACAGCTCGAGCACCGCCAGATCTACCCGAGGCCCGGATGGGTGGAGCACGATGCGCTCGAGATCTGGGCGAACGCACGCCGGGTCATCGAGACCGCCCTGGCGCAGTCGGGCATCGGCGCTCAGGACCTGGTGGCCGTCGGCATCACCAATCAACGTGAAACCACGGTTCTGTGGGATCGGCGCAGCGGCAAGCCGCTGCACCATGCCATCGTCTGGCAGGATACCCGCGTCGCCGGGCGGGTGAGCGCCATGGCGCTCAAGGGCGGCCAGGACCGCTTCCGCGGCAAGACGGGCCTGCCGCTCGCGACTTATTTCAGCGCCCTGAAGCTCGGCTGGTTGCTCGATGAGATTCCCCAGGCGCGCGCGCTCGCCGAGGCGGGCGATGCGCTCTTCGGTACCATCGACTCGTGGCTGCTGTGGAATCTCAGCGGCGGCCCCGATGGCGGGGTGCATGTCACGGATGTGACCAACGCCAGCCGCACTCAACTGATGGATCTCGCCGCGCTCGCCTGGGACGAGCAGTTGCTGTCGGCGTTCGAGATCCCGCCGGCCTGCCTGCCCCGCATCGTCTCATCGAGCGAGGTGTACGCCGAGTCCCGCCTGCCGGCTCTCGCCGGCGTGCCGCTCGCCGGTGACCTCGGCGATCAGCAGGCGGCGCTCGTCGGACAGACGTGTCTGCGCCGCGGCGATGCGAAGAACACCTACGGCACGGGGTGTTTCCTGCTGATGAACACCGGCGAACAGCCCGTTCCGTCCAAGGCCGGACTGATCACCACCGTCGCCTACCGCTTCGGGCAGGAGCGGCCCTGTTATGCACTCGAGGGCTCGATCGCGGTCGCCGGAGCGCTGGTGCAGTGGCTGCGGGACCGGCTGGGATTGATCAAGACGAGCGCGGAGATCGAGACCCTGGCGCGCGAGGTCGAGGACAACGGCGATGTGTACTTCGTGCCGGCCTTTTCCGGGCTGTTCGCGCCGCACTGGCAGCCGGCGGCGCGCGGCGTCATCGCCGGGCTGACCGGCTATGCCGGGCGGGCGCACCTGGCGCGCGCGGTGCTGGAAGCGACCGCATACCAGACACGCGACGTGCTCGCGGCGATGGAGCAGGACTCGGGCGCGGTGCTGACCGAGCTTCGCGTCGACGGCGGCATGGTGATGAACGAGCTGTTGATGCAGTTCCAGGCCGACATCCTCGATGTGACCGTGGTGCGCCCACGGGTGATCGAGACCACCGCGCTCGGTGCGGCGTATGCCGCCGGCCTCGCCACGGGATATTGGCGGGGCAGGGACGATCTCGCCGCGAACTGGCAGGCGGAGCGGCGCTGGCGGCCGCAGATGAACGCCGGGCGGCGTGCTCATTTGTATCACTCGTGGCAGAAGGCGCTCGAACGCTCGCTGGGCTGGGTCGAGTGAGCGCGGCTGCGGTCGGGCATCAGGTGTCGTCAGGGCCCGTCCGCGACACGGAAATCGAGCCGAGGAGACGTCATGGCGGTGAAGTCGGGGGTCAAAAACGGTCGGCGCCGAGCGAACATGCCTGCCTGACCCGCTGGTCTTTCTGCATCGCCGCAGGAATGGCTGGCCGGCGGTGATGGGCCATATCGGCGATTTCGACTTGCTCGATCAGCTTGTCCCGGATGGGCGCGTTCTGTTTCATCGGCGCGTGAAGAATCGATGTGACCGCCGCACCGCGCCAGGGCGGCGAACCGGTGCTCCTTTTCCGCCACGGGGCCGGCCATCCAAGCTTGCTTTCAGGTCCTCCGAAGCGGCCATTCGCGGCCTCCGGTACCCGCGGTGGCCTTGATTTCGATGCCAAAAGTTCCGCCGGGATCTCGGCAACTCCGGAGATCGAGACGAGATTTCCCGACTGATTCAATCGATTGACGTTCGGCTTTCCGGCGGGGCCAGGGTGGTGCCCTGAGGGAAGATCCGGAACATGGCCGACTGGCAGTCGATGTGGCTCGGGCGGCGGTCGTGGTCGCGTGACCTGAGCGGCTTCAAGATCGAGGCGATCGTCGCCTTTTCCGGCGCGGAGCGGCGCGTGGTCGAGGAGCGCCTTGGCCTCGTCCTCAAAACCGCACGGGCGCTGCAGATGGGTTTCCTGCGCCTGACGGGCGATTGCAAAAGCGGCCGAACTGATCGACGTCCAGAATGCCGGTCATCAGTCCGTAGTGCCCCTTCAGGAGCCGGCGCGGGTTCGCCTTCAAGGACTCGATCCGCTGCTGCGGGCTGCTGCCCGCGTAAGCAGCGGCTCTCGCGTCGGAACATCTCCCGTCAGCGCGGTGGCGTTGTCCACAGCGACATGCTGTCAACGTCCTTCTTCCGCAGGCGATGCACCGTCATCTCCCGCGCGTACGAAATGTATACCAGATATCAAGCGTCGCGCCTGAAATCTGCCTCAGCTCCGGAAGGTGGTCGGGCCCGACTGCCCGGACACAGATCCCTGCTTCACGACCGCGATTGCGGCCAAGGCCGCAGAAAGACTCGGCGCTCCATCCCCCCAAACGAGGGGATGACGCGAACCGAAGGCCCATGTATTCATCTTCATGAAGCCTGCGGTCTCCTCAACGAAGAACATGACCACTGTCAGCACCGACCGTTCTCCCAATGCCCGAATTCTCTGCTCCCTCCATTTGCGCATTTCCGGGGCCCTGGAGCGGCGTCAGCGCGGCACCTCTGGGCCTCCATTGCATCGCGTCGCGCATTTCCCTGAAGCAATTGAATCTCAGCGGGCCCTTGGGCCGGACTCCCGCCGTCCCGGTGCGCTGTATGCAAAGCCGGTCTGCCCGTACCGGTTTGGACGATCCGGCATGCCCGTTCTGATCGTCGATGATGGCGCTGTTCCGCGCCGGATTGCGTCACCTGATCCTCTCGTGGTGTGCCGCGGCCTCGAGGAGGCCGCCGAGCGGACCTGCAGGTCTGTGCGCCAGCCGCCGGCGAAATGGCGCTCGACTCGCGCGTTCCGGGCTATCGGGCGGCTGCGCGATGGGTTTAACCGGCATATCAAGACGCAGTGCGCGCCGCCGTGCGCAGATACAGCCTGCGTGATGACTCGGCGCCGCTGCTGAGCAGTCAGATCGCGCTGCACCGGGTCAATGATGAATACGAGTCTCACATTCAACAAAACACGTTTGATGCAGATACTTAACATGGCAGTTTCACATGACATGTCCTGGGAAAGATCATGCATTTCATCGGGTCCGGGTCTGGACCAAACTCGAATTGAACAGTCATTGAAACGAAAACGATCCGCAGTTTTGGGAGGAGGCGGCATGAACACAACATATGATGTGAGCAATCCGGGGGCTCGGTCCCGGCGCCGTATTTCCGCAGCGCTCCCGGGAATTTTTCTGCTGTTCCTCGCCGCGATCGGTCCGGGTAGGGCGCCCGCCGCCGATCTCTCTCGAGCCGGATCGCCACCGCGGTTGGTGCGCATTGCCGGCAGCGTGCCGGCGGCGCTCGCCCGCGCGAGGCTGATCGGGCAGGGCGGCGCGCTCCGACGCGAGGCCGACGATCCGCTGACGGTGACGCTGGTTCTCAAGCGCGACCGACCGCAGGCATTCGCCCGGTACCTGCGCAGCGTCTACCGGTGGGGCTCCCCGCAGTACCACCACTTTCTCACCCAGCGGCAGATCGCCGACCGATTTGGTCCTTCGCGGACCGACTACGCACGAACGCTCGCCTACCTGCGGGGCGTGGGATTTACGCTCCTGAGGGGATCCGTCAACCGGCTGACCCTCACCGTGCGCGGAACGCGCGCGATGGCCGAGCGCGCGTTCCACGTCGACATCCGCGACTATCGCCTCGGCAACCGCCGCTTCCACGCCAACAGTACCGATCCTGCCCTTCCGGCTGCGATCGCCCCGCACGTGCAGGCGATCGTGGGGCTCGACGATCTCGCCCGGCCCTGGCACGTCGGCGCCGGCGAGGTCAATCAGGTCATCTGGAACCACCTCCCGTCCGAAGCCCAGTTCCTCATACAATGCTATTCGCCGGCGATGGCGGAGGCGATCCAAAATCTGGACATCCCGGATCCGGGCCTGTTTGATGCCATCGAGGCGGTGACCGCTCCCGTCGCGTGCGAGTTGAACATGATCGCCGCGGCGTCGGCCAGTTACGGCGCCTTTCCGGATCCGACGCCAGGGTCCGGTCAGACGATCGGACTGTTGGAATTCGACAATTATCATCCATCCGACGTGCAGAATTACCTCGATCTGATGGGCGTCGGCAGCCGATTCAACCAACTCTCGGAGGCCAACGTCGGACAGGGAGCCGGGGCGCCCGGTTCCGGTGAGGCGGAAGTACTGCTCGACATCGACATCGCGATGCAGCTGGCTCCCGGGGCGAATGTCGTCGTCTACGACGGCCGCTTCAGCGGTGCCGGCAGCTTTCAGGCGATGTTCAATGCGATGATCAATAGCGGCGTCACGGTCATTTCCGACAGCTGGGCGACCTGCGAGAACCAGGATCCGCCTGCGGATGTGCAAAGCCTCAACAGCATCCTCGCCAATGCCGCGGCTGCCGGCATCACGGTCGTCGCCGGCACCGGCGACGACGGCAGCACCTGTCTCGATGGGGCCGCGAATACGGTTGCGGTGCCGGCCGACTCGCCCAACGTCACCGCCGTCGGCGGCACGACCGCCACGGCGACCGTGGCCGGCGCATATCAGAGCGAGCAGTGGTGGGATGGCGCCACACACACGCCACCGACGGGACAGGGGGGATTCGGCGTCAGCAGGATTTTCCCAGTCCCGAGCTACCAGACTTCATTCACGTCCGCTGCTGGGCGCTCCGTGCCCGATGTCTCGGCTCCTGCCGATCCCGCCGGGGGCTGGACGATCTGCGAGGCCGATCAGGGCGGCTGTCCCGCGCCGCTGCTGTTCGGAGGAACCAGCGCCGCGGCGCCGATCTGGGCGTCGATTGTCGCGGTGCTGAACCAGGAACTCGGGCACAACCTCGGATTCCTCAATCCGACGTTGTACTCATTGGCCGGGAGCAGCGCGTTCCATTCGGCGGCGTCGATGGGTTCGGACTTCGCGCACGTGGGGCTCGGGACGCCGAACGTGAACGAGTTGAGACGCCTGCTGGCCGGGGGCACCACCGGCAGCGTCGACCTCGCCCATTGCGGCATCGTCGTGCCGCCGGTGCCGATCGTTGCAGACGGCCGCAGCGCAGCTCCAGTGTCGGTCACGACGCTCGACAGCAACTTTTACACCGTGAGCGGCCAGGCGGTCACGCTGAGCGCGAACAGCGGCTCGCACGCGGTGATCACGCCGGTGCGCGGAACCACTGATCTCGCGAGCGGCGCGGCCCTGTTCGATGTCACCGATACGGTGCCCGAAACCGTCACCTTGACCGCCTCGACCGCCGCCGGGACGCTGCCGGCGACTGCGACGGTGACGTTCGTGTCGCCGCCGGCGGCCGCGGGCGGCATCAGTGCCTCGCCGACGACGGTGACCGCTGACGGCGCCAGCAGCACCGACATCACCGTCACGCTGAAGGACGCGAACGGCAACCCTTCGCCGAACAAAGTCGTGGGTCTTGCGCAAGGGAACGGCGGCTCGCAGATCTCCGCCGCGACCGCGACGACGGACTCCACCGGCACGGTGAATTTTACCGCGACGGACAACCTGGCGCAGACGGTGACCTACACGGCGACTGACATCACTGACGGGAATCTGCCGGTACCCGGAAGCGCGCAGGTGCAGTTCACGAACGCGCCGGCGGCCCCGCCGTGCAGCGTCGGACTGGGCACGGCCGCAGCCGGTTACGCGGTGTCCACGTTCGCAAGCGGCTTCGTGTATTACAGCGGCGATTGCATCGGTCCGATCGGACTCGCGTTCGATCCGCAGGGCAATCTGCTGGTCGGCAATCAATATACTGGCGGCCTGTACCGCTTCGGTCCCCAGGGCGGCAGTGCCGATCCCGGGCACCTGCTTGGCTATCCCCTGGGAGGAGGGATGACCGGCCTTGCCTTCGGGAAGGACGGATCGCTATACGCGGATTGGCGTCCGGTCTGCGCAAACTACGTCCTGGCGCAGATCGATCCCGCCACCGATCAGGTCATCCGTGACCTGAACTCCCCAGAATGTCCGACCGGCCTTGCGGTCGACCCGTTGAGCGGGGACCTGTTCGTCTCGGGCATAGGCGGCATCTATCGGATATCCAACCTGGCAACTGGTGCCGGTACGGTGACCCTCTACTCGAGCGTGGGGGCCGATGGGATAACCTTCGCGCCCGACGGTACCCTGTATGGCAGCGGCGCCGGCGTCGTCTACTCGATCACCGGAACCAATTCGCCGACACCGGGCGTGGCCACCACGATTGCGAGCGTGCCCGGTGCGGACGGCATCACGTTGGGGGTGAATCCCGGCAACGCATCGCTTCCCTATGTCTTCGTCAATTCGAACGACGGCGATATCGTCAAGATCGATCAGACGACCTCACCGGCGACCGTGACCACGATCTACAGCGGCGGTTCGCGCGGGGACTTCGTCACCGTGGGTCCGGATGGGTGCATGTACGCAACCCAGACCGATCGTGTGATCAAGATCACCAATGCCGACGGCACGTGCTCGTTCGAGCCGATCGCGGTGGCACCGGCGATCGCGTTGCAGCCGACGGCGTTGCCGAGCAACCCGACTCAGGGCTCGACGGTTACCTTGACCGCTCAGCTGCAGAACGTCCCGAATCCGGCCAATGTGCCGGTCCACCTGGTCGTGACCGGGGCGAATCCGTGGATCTACGCCGGTTCCTCTGACGCGAATGGCAGGGTGAGCTTCACGCTGACCGGGGTGGAATCCGGCGTGGATCAAGCGCGGGCAGTGTTCTCGCCGAATGGAACTGCGCTTGTCTCCAACGTGGTCAACGTGCAGTGGCTGCCGGGTGCCCACAGCACCTTCATCGGGCTGAACGAGAGCCCGACGCTGGGTGCCATCGGGATACCCACGACCCTGACGGCCACCTTGCTGGACGTATCGGCCAACCCGCAGACGCCTCTCGCGTCCCAGACGCTGAATTTCAGTCTCGACGGACAGAGTTGCAGCGCGACGACCGATGGCGCCGGGACGGCGAGTTGCACGGTGACGCCGACGACGGCCGGTGTGGCGACGCTGAATGCCTCGTTCGGCGGTGGCTCGCGGTACGTGCCCTCTGCGACGGATCGTCGCTTCGACGTCACGACTGCCGTGGTCACGACTGCCGCGCCGACCGTCTCGGTCACGGTGAGCCCGACCGCGATCGCAGTCGGGAGTAGCGCGACGCTCTCGTGGTCGAGCGCAAATGCGACGGCGTGCACTGCGAGCGGAGCGTGGAGCGGTTCGCAAGCCTTGTCGGGCAATCAGACGGTCTCGCCAGCCGCGGCGGGCACCGACACCTATACGCTGACCTGTACGGGCGCGGACGGCACCGCGAGCGCTTCGGCGGTGCTCGCGGCGACGCTGGTGAGTGTCACGATCTCAGCACACTCGGGCGGCGGCGGCGCGCTGTCGATCCCCGTGCTCGCATTGCTCGGTGGCTTGCTCGCGCTGCGCTGGCTCGCGCGCCGTGCGACGGGCGGCGCGCGACGGTCGGTGCTGATGCTCATCCTGCTTGTCGCCGGCGGTTCGAACGGGGCGGCGCATGCGAGCTCATCGGCGCTGCTCGACCGGCTCTATCTAGGAGTGCGCGTCGGTGCGATGCCGCTGTCGATGGATGCGGGTCGGATCGACGGTGCGCTCGCGACACACGGGTTCGCTTCCGTGACCGCACGCCAGCAAACCGGCGGTGCGGCCGAGACGATCTATCTGGGTGTTCAGCTCAGTCGGCACAACGCGCTTGAGATCGCTTACACGAACCGCGAATCGCGGGTGGCGTCGCTCGCAGGAACGATCGGTTCGGTGACGGAACTGCCGGCGCTGCTGCGCGAGACCGCGCGGTCATTGCGCGGTTATGGCAACATCTTCTCGGCGAGCTACTGCGCGCGGATCCGCCTGCTGAGCCGGTTTTACCTGGATCCTCGGGTGGGCGGCTTTTACTGGAGCACACGCGAGCGCGTCGAAGGTGGTGGCGCGAGTTTCACGCTGCAGCACCGTGGTGCGGGTCTGACCGCCGGACTCGGACTCAGCTACCGGCTGTGGCGCAGGCTGTATGCCGGGATCGGTCTCGACTATTTTCGAGGTTTCCCGGCCAATGAGGCGATGCTCTATGCCGGATCACTCGAGTGGCGTTTTGGACGCACTCACTGAGCGCTCGGACCGCAAGGGGGTGGACGCATGAGCCCGCGCGGCGCTACACGCCCGCCGCCATGAGCACACGGGCGCTGCTGCGCCACTGGCGGCTGCCATTGTCGTTGGCAGTGCTCCTGATCCTGCTGCAGGCCGCGGGCTGGCGGCAACCGCTCGAATATGAGCGCAGCGCGGTATTGCAGGGCCAGCTGTGGCGATTGTTGACGGGGAACCTGGTACACCTCGGCTGGATCCATCTCGGGCGCGACTTGGCCGGCCTGTTGCTGATCTGGGCATTGTTCGGGCATTCGCTCAAGGAGCGTTCCTGGCTGGGGGTGCTGCTCTCGAGCGCCCTCGCGGTTGGTCTTGGGCTGCTGCTCCTTGACCCCGGGATCGGCTGGTACGTCGGCATTTCAGGCGTGCTGTTCGGCATGTTCTGCGCGGGCTCGCTCCGGCAGTTTCCCCGGCATCCACTTGCCGGCAGCGCAATGCTGCTCGGCATGCTGCTCATCATCGCGTGGACGTTGCATGCCGGCGCCCTGCCCGATGAGACCGTCGATCTCGGCGGCGCCGTCGTGCCACAGGCGCATCTGTACGGCGCGATCGGCGGTGCCGCATTCATCCTCGCGCGTGGGGTATACCGGGGACGCAATGCCGCCAGGAGCCAGCCGCAGCGGCACCATCCGGGCAGCGGCGTACCGCCTGGATGAACCCTGTGTGCCGCCGCATTGCAGTGCGCGATCTCCGCCGGCCGGGTGGCCAGCTGCCCAGCCCGGCAACCCGACGCGATGCAGGCCGTGGCGGACGCCCGGAGCGTGGCGGCCAACCTCACGATGGCCTGAAATACGGTGAAGACGCACTCGATCATGGATCGCTGGAACGCGCGGCGCGTGACCGCCATCCAGCCGGAGCTCATCGGGCGCATCGCCTCCATGCGGGCTGCAGGGATCAATCTGTGCGGAATCCGCAGCTTCCCCATTGAGCAATACGTCGAGCAGGTACCGCCGCCACTGCAGAACGACGCGATGGTGACCTCGCGATTATGCGGATGCCAATTTTCAAGCGGCCGGCTTCGTGGCAGATCGAAGACCGGGCGGTCGGCGCGCACGCGAGGGGCTCTGCATGATTCTCAGTTGGGCGAACTTCTCGACGAGCGCCACCTGCAAGGCCGATGAATGCGTGCCATATGAGCGCAATGCGCCGGCGCCAGGACGCGCCGGTGGCGAATCGGATCGCAGCCACGGCGACGGCACCAACTGAGAGATCCGTGCTGATCGTGCGCACTGCCAGACTAGGCGGACTTTGGTTGAGCGCCGGGCGAGAGATCGCCGCAAGCGGCGCCGTTCCTCCGCATAGTCGCGAGGTGCGCACAGGGGTCGCGTTGGGTCAGTCCGGCTCTTCACATCCAGCGTGCTGCGCGTCCAGGTAGACGTGCGTGTTCCGGTACTCCGTAGCACCGTCATAAGGCGATCCCCGGCCCGCTTCGCGCAGCGCGTCGCTATATCGCTGGCAATCGGGGCGCACCTGCGGAACGCGGCCGCTGCGCCGGGTGCCAGGTCTGCCCGAGGTCGGAGTCGAATCGTCCACAGAAGTGCTTGAAATTGCGGCAGTTCACCTGACCACGCAGAAGATGTACCCCCACTCATACCCCCGCGGCCCTGGGGGTACGCTGCGCTTCTCGCCCCGTTGCTTGAGCGGCGGGGCGCGGTCAATGAGCGACTGATTCGGCGCACGATTAGCGGCGAATGTCGCTCCGAAATCACCGGACCTCGAACCGGACTCCAATGAGGTAATTCGTCCTATTATCTATTGGTAACTATATGAATTATAATGCCATATGGCACAGGCTAAAGCGGATAAAGAAGCGGACATGAAGAGGGCGGAAGACCGGGGCGAGGCGACCGGCCTGATGGAGCCGCTTGTCCTCGGGGAAGGCTCTCGCCACCGTGCGGAATTGACCGATCTTGCGCTGGAGCTCGCGCAACGGAGTGCTGGCTTCCGCCGCTCACTGCCGGAAAGCCTGTTGTCATCGCTGGCGACGCTCGTGCGCGCGATGAACTGTTACTACAGCAACTTGATCGAGGGGCATGACACGCACCCCATCGATATCGAGCGCGCGCTGCAGGGCGAGTACAGCAAGGATGCGAAGAAGCGCGATCTGCAGCTCGAAGCCATGGCGCATATCGCCGTCCAGCAATGGATTGACGAAGGCGGTCTCAGGGGCCGGGCAGTTGCCGCAGATTCCATCCGCGAGATTCACC
>JAKAFQ010000563.1 GCA_021817875.1 Pseudomonadota bacterium | reverse complement strand
CGCAACTGGGGCGTGGTGCACCACGTCACCGAAAACTGCAACTGCGGGATGGAGAACATCGACATTCATTTTCTCTCGCCGCAGGAATTCGGCTTCGACATGTCGCGCTGGAAAAAGCCGTTCGTCGCCACTTTCGCGGGCGGCTTCGGCTGGGCGGTCGCGGTGAACAAGACCGACGAGTCGATCACTGCTCCGGCGCTCATGTGCCACATCTTCCGCGAGACGCCCCAGGGGCTCGAGCATCGCACGCGCTTCTGGATGGGCTATCGGCTCTCCGGGGGCAAGCCGGAACTGACCCTGCCGCCGGGGGTCGCGGTGCCGGCCGCGGCGGTGCAGGGTCTGGCGCGGCACAATGTCTGTGAATTCACGCGCTTCAAATCGTTCCTGCCGCGGATTTATCGGGAGCTGGGCGGCACGATGGAGGTGTGAGGCGTCCGTCTCCACAGGTGCCGGGCGCGGAAGGGGTGCCGGCGGCTTCGCCGCCGGCAGACCCCGGCGGGACGGTCGCGCTCAGAGCGACGGCGGCCGAGGCATCGCCGGGCCAGGCGCGGCCGGCGAGCAGCTGCTCAGAGCCGCCACTTGAAGGACCAGGCCCCGAAGGCGAGGAATACCAGGGTGATCACGCCCAGGTAGATGAGGTTGGGCGCGATCTGCCTCAGACCGGCGCCGTAGAGCATGACCGCGCGGGCCGCGTGCAACAGCTGTGTCAGCGGCAGCGCGTCCGCCACCCGTTGCACCCATTTGGGCGAGCCGGCGAGGGAGAACCACACGCCCGAGAGCAGCATCATGGGCCAGGTGAGCAGGTTGAGCAGCCCATTGACCAGCTCCTCGCTCGAGAATCGCGCCGCCACCGTCAGCCCGAGCGCGATCATGGACAGGGCGCCGAGTACGGTGAGCAACAGCAGCAGCGCGATGCTGCCGGTGTCGTGAAAGCCGATCAGTCTGCCGACCCCGAGGTACAGCGCCGCCGTGATGAACAGGATGATGCTCAGGCGCGAGAGCACCTGCGCCGTGAGGAACTCGAAGGCGGTGAGCGGCGTGGCGTGCAGGCGTTTCAGAAAGCCGCTCTGGCGGTAGCGCAATACCACGTAGCCCACGCCGAACAGGCAGCTGAACATGAGGTTCATGGCGAGGATGCCGGGAAACAGCCAATCGACGTAGCGCACCGCCCGGCCGGTCACGGGCAGCCGATGGGCGGCGGGATCAGCGGCGAGCAGCAGCTTCTCGATGATGTAGCCCTTGGGGGACTCGGTGTTCACCCAGTAACGCGGCGGATCGCCGGGCGCGAACAGCAGGTCGATGTGCTGGTGCCTGACTTCTGCGAGGCCCTCGGCTCGGGAGGCTATGGGGACGAACTGCACGTAGCGGGTCCGCAGGAATGGATCGGAGCGCGCGCGCCCCTGCGCGCTCAGCACGCCCACCTCGAACAGCGGCCGCGTCGGGCCGCCGAAGATGAGCCCCATGCCCACGATGATCGACAGTGGCAGGATGATCGTGAACATCAGCGCCCCGCGGTCGCGCAGGAACTCCAGGTTGCGGGCATGCCATACGGCGAGCAGCCGGCGCATCATGGGCGCAGCTCCCGGCCGGTGAGCTCGAGAAACAGGTCTTCGAGGTTGGCCGGCCGGATCCGCAGGTGCTTCAGCGACACGTGCGCATCGATCAGCGCGCGCAACGTCGTGTCCAGGTCATCCGTGGTGATTTCGATCCGATCGGCGGCCTCGATGACCGGCAGCGGCAGCCGGCGGGCCTCGGCCGGGAAGGCCTGCCGGGGCAGCTCGAGCAGCACCTCGGCGAAGTGATCGCGCAGCAGTCGCTGGGGAGGACCCTGGGCGATGAGCCGGCCGCGGTCCATGATGGCGATCTCGTCGCAGAGGATCTCGGCCTCTTCCATGTAGTGCGTGGTGAGCAGGATCGTCTTGCGCTGCGCCTTGATCGATTGCACGAGTTCCCAGAAATTACGCCGTGCCTGCGGATCGAGCCCGGTGGTGGGCTCGTCGAGGAACAGGACCGCCGGATCGTTCACCAGCGCGACCGCGAGCAGGAGCCGTTGCCGCTGTCCCCCCGAGAGCTTGCGGTTGTCGCGGTGGGCGAGCTTCTCCAGGGAACACAGGCGCAGCACCTCATCGACGTCGCGGCCGCGGCCGTAGAGCCCGCGAAACATCGCGACGCTCTGGCGAACCGTGAGGAAGTTCTGCAGCGCGGTCGCCTGGAACAGAATGCCGGCCTCCTCGCGGAAGCGCGCCCCGAGCGGCTGGCCGCGATAGCGCACCTCGCCCGAGGTCGGCGTGAGGATGCCCTCCAGGATCTCGATGGTGGTGGTCTTGCCGGCGCCGTTGGGGCCGAGCAGCCCGAAGCAGCTCCCCTCGGGCACCACGAAGGACACGCCGTTCACGGCGGTCACGCCAGGGTACTGTTTGACGAGATTGCGGACTTCGAGAATCGGCGTGCTCACGGTCGGTCCGATCGGTCCATCAAGCTGGATCGTAGCCGATCGCCGCGGCCGGCGTCTGCCCATCGACTCGGTGCGCGGCGCGATACGACTGGTATGATCAGCGGATTGCGCTGAGCGAGTGGCCGGTGTGGCGGTCTGCCTGATCCCCGAGAGTGTGACAAACCAGTTGCCGCTGTGGTCTGAGCAGGACGTCAGCTGGAAAGTGCGTGAAAGCCGGCGTGCGCGCCGCATGGTGGTGCGTGTCTTTCACACGGGACGCGTTGAGGTGGTGGTGCCCGCCAGAACCCCGCCGCGGGCCATCGAGACCTTTCTCGAGCGGCATCGCTCGTGGATCGAGCGCAAGTGCCAGGAGGCGCGGCGCAGCGCGGTGCCGCCGGCGCCCTTCCCACCGGCGCAGATCGAGCTGCCGGCCTGCCGGGAGCGCTGGCGGCTGCACCTCTCGGGAGGCACGGGGCGCATGGGCATCGCGCCGCGCGGTGAGGGCCTGCTCGTGCTCTCGGGCGACCCGGGCAACCGCCCGGCGCTGCGCCAGGCGCTGCGGGGCTGGCTCACGGAGCGGGCGCGCGAGGTGCTCACCCCGTGGCTCAGCGAGTGCGCCCAGGAACTCGGCTTCCGGTACGGGCGGGTGGTGATCCGCCGCCAGCGCACCCGCTGGGGCAGTTGCTCGGCGCGCGGAACGATCAGCCTCAACTGCTGCCTGTTGTTCCAACCGGCCCCGGTGGTGCGCTACCTGATGATCCACGAGCTGGCCCATACCCGCCATATGAACCACTCGCGGCTGTTCTGGCAGTGCGTGGCGGCGCATTGTCCGCAGTACCGGCCGCTCGACCGGCAGCTGCTCGAGGGCTGGCGCAGCGTGCCGCCGTGGGTGTTCGGAGACGAAGCGACGTGAGCAAACCGCCCTACGAGCGCTCCGAGCGGATCGATCTCAGCGGCGAGGCGATCCATTGGGACCTCGGCGCCTCGCTCTCCTACGGCGAGTATCTGCAGCTCGACAAGTTGCTCGA
>JAKAFQ010000562.1 GCA_021817875.1 Pseudomonadota bacterium | reverse complement strand
GGCGGTGTGCGATCAGGTGGCGCGAGGCGGCGGCGAGCAGCCGCAGCGCGAGCCACTCGACGCGCTTCCAGATCGCCCGGTTGACAGGGCCGAGGGTGCGGGTGATGATGGGTTTGACGTTCACAGGTTCTCCTTTCGGTTCGCCCCGGTGACAGCCGGGGCGCTTTCCTCAAAGAGCGAGCCCTGCCCGGAATAGGCGGCTTGCTTGAGGTTCGCGATTGCGGTTTGCCAGTAGGACCGTTTCAGTTCGATCCCGACGAACCGGCGGCCATGCTTCACGGCGACGTAGCCCTCGGAGCCGATGCCGGCGAACGGCGACAGCACGAGGTCGCCAGGATTCGACCACAGGCGCACGCACCGCTCGATCGTCCCGAGCTGCAACGGGCAGACGTGGCGCTCGTCTTTCTCTTCGCGGGCGACGCGCGCGTTGAGCGTGTCCGACTCCTTGATGCCGTACCAGATCGGCCTCGCCCACTCGATCCACTCCTCGTTGTTGATGTCCGGATGGATCGGTTCGGAGTTCTCTCCGGGCTTGCGCATCACCACGATGTAGTCCGCGAGCGCCGGCCGCAACCACGAGGAGTCGCGCCGAAGCTGGACGAACAGCAGCCCCTTTGAGTGCGTGCGGATCGCCTGTGCCTGTGGATCCTTGTCGATGCAAATCTCCCCGTGGTAGATCCAACCACCGTCGCGGAACGCGCGGATCACGTCGCCGCGGAAGTCGTCCATCCCCGTGACGCCATCGCGCACGACGGTCAGCGGGAGCTGTTGAACGTGGATGCAGCAGTTGCGGCCCGGCTTCGTCACGCGCAGGAGATCCTTGATGATGAATGCGAAGTGATCGAAGAACTCGCCGCGCGTGCGGCTGTTGCCGAGGTCGCGATCGGAGGGAGAGTAGGTGTACAGACTCGCGAACGGTGGCGAGAAGATCGAAAGGTCAACCGACTCATCAGCGACCTCCCGCAGCCGTTCGCACGAATCCCCGAGCAAGAGCTGCCAGTTGGCGCCACTAGACTCGCTCTCCTCGTAGCTCGCTTGGATCGGCACGCCCCCGATCTCTTCGCGCTCGAATTCCCTGATGTGACTCACAAGGTTGTCGGCCATCCTCTTCGCCTCCGACTCTTTCCGCATGACGTTTTGCCAAATGGCCTGCTCGGCTTCCGCGAGGATGATGTGTACTGAGACGGGCGACGTTTGCCCAAATCGCCAGCACCGCCGAACGCACTGGTAGTAGGACTCCCACGAATCCGAGAGCCCGACGCAGACCACCTGGTGACAGTTTTGGAAGTTCATTCCGAAGCCGGCGATGCGCGGCTTTGTGACGAGGACTCGCGTTGTTCCGTCCTGAAACGCTTCCAGCGCCGCCGCCTTGCTCTCCGGGTTGTCGCTGCCCTGCACGTTCACCGAGCCGGGGATAGCAGCGGCGCAGGCGTCGGCCTCACCGTTGAGCCCGCACCACAGAATCCACTGTCCCGGTGTTTCGTTGACGAGCGCAGCGGCGGCAGCTACGCGGTCAGCGGTGGTTGCCTTGCGGACGGCGGCGCGATCTCCGACGCCGTGTAGGCCGGTGAAGAATAGCTGTCCCTCCGGAGCGACCTCGGTATCGAGAAACCGCGGAAGAATGCTCAGTTCGGGGAGAACGAAACCATCGTCTCCGTAGCCGAGGTCGCTCGGGAACCGGATGCTCATGCCCCACGACGCGAGCCAGCGGTAGAACGCTTGCTCGGCGTGACCCTTGAGCCGCCATCCCCCGTGCGCCGACGTGTCGGACTCGTGCACGAAGAACGCCGAGAGCATTTCCGCTCTCGTCATGATCCCGAGAAACTCGGCGTGATTGGCGAGCTCCGCGATGTCATTCGGCGCCGGGGTCGCGGTGCAACAGAGTCGGCGTTCCGTGTTCGCAAACATCTCCGTGATCGTTCGCCGGGTTGACCCGTCCATCGCCTTGAGGATGCTCGACTCGTCGAGCACGACCGCGCCAAACCCCGACGGGTCGAAGTGCTCGATCATTTCGTAGTTCGTCACATTGATACCGTCGCGCACGTCAGCCTGCGTACGGCAGATCGTCACGGCGAGCCCTAGCTTCGCGGCCTCCCGCGCGGTCTGGCGCGCCACGGAAAGCGGCGCCACGATCAGCGAGCGGCCGGCACTCAGCCGCGCCCACTCAAGCTGCATGAACGTCTTTCCGAGCCCGGTGTCAGCGAACAAGGCGGCCCGCCCCTTGCGGATCGCCCACCTCGTCAGATCACGCTGGAACGGGAAAAGGATCGGGTGCAGATCGGAAGCGGCAACCTCGGGACCGAGCGCCCGCATGACTCGCGCCTTGCCGGCGATGAAGTCCTCATAGGATCGGATCGCGTTCACGATTGCCCCATGACAGGCCGGGCGGCGGAGCCAGGCGCGCCGCCCGGTGCGTGGGCCTGACGATGGAGATCATGGGACATCACTCACCTCCGCGCCGACGATCGAGGTCGCGGTGCTGGTAGGCGATCGCCCCGATCGTGATGATCCAGACGAGCAGCGTCGCAAGCACGAGAACGGCCGGGAGGGACATCTAGGCCGCCCGGCGCTCGGCGACGTAACGCCTGATGTAGTCGGAGAGGACGGCCTGCAGCGACGTGCCCTCGCGCGCGACGGCCGATTTCGCGGCCCGCCGCAACGATTCGGGGAGCCGGAGCGTGATGATGACCGACCGCTCGGGGTTGACCGGTGTTTCTGTCTTTCTCGCCATGACAGCAATCTACGCTCACCCGAGACGTCTGTCAAGGCCCCCGATGCCAGGGTAGTGGGTCAGTTTGAATCCAAGAGCGCCACGACCTCTTCGATCGACCAGACGTGATCGGCTACGCCCGCCGCCATCGCCGGGGTCTGACCGTTGAGGGTTTGGTGCTTGCGGCAGAAGTTGTAGTGCATGAAGTGCAGACTCACGGCCGCCATAAGGTTCGCCAGCTTCTTTGAGAAACCGTTCGTCAGTCGGGTGAACCGCCGCATGCTCATCCGCATGGTAAGGTTCTGGCGCTCGACGTAGGAAGTCGATATGTGATTGGGGTCGGGGTTGCCCTGCATGACCTCGGTGCTGGTGCCGATGCACTGCGCGGGGCTGTACCGATGCTCGGCCTCGGGCGGCACACCGTAGAGCTTCTGGAGCTGCGCAAAGTCCACATCCGAGCCGAAGGAGCTCTCCACCGCGTCAATGTAGAGGTGCAACCCGTCGGTCGTGAGCTGGACGCGGCCGTGAAGCCGTGCCACCACGTCCTGCATGAAGGCGGTCGCGGTGGTCAGGTCACGCGGGCCGATCATCCACGACGGGACCAGCTTGGTATCCGCGTCGATTGCAGTGAAGGTCCACACGTCCCCGTAGCCGAATTCGCCCCGGTGCTCGTCGGGAACGTTCTTGGCTTTGGCGTAGCAGAAGGACCAGATTTCGTCGGCCTGTAAGCGCTCGCAGTACAGGTCGCGCAGAA
>JAKAFQ010000561.1 GCA_021817875.1 Pseudomonadota bacterium | reverse complement strand
AGCGCGCGCTTCGGCGGCGACGAGTTCGTCGTGCTGCTGCCCGATCTGGATCAAGCCCAGGCGCTGGAAACCGCCCGGCGTCTGCACGAGCGCATCGTCCGGCATCCCGAACTGGTCCGCCACCAGTCGATTGCATCGATCACGGTGTCGATCGGGATTGCCGTCTATCCAAACCACGGCGCGACCCTGCACGAATTGTTCGATGCCGCCGACACCGCCCTGCTCAGGGCCAAGGCGGCCGGGAAGAACGGCATCGTGGTCGCAGCGCCCGGGGACGCGCCTGCGAACAGCGCGCAACCGGGACTATGCTGAGTCCGGAACCCGCCGGCACGTGCCCATCGGCAGAGACTTCGCCCATGCACACACGAAGGCTGCATCCGACGTTTGGTACCAAAAGCCTGCGCTTGCGCCTGCTGTTACTCGTCGCCCTGGCGGCGCTGCCGGGATTCTTTGCCGCGGCCTGGACCGCGTACAGCACCAAGCGGGCGGCGGATGCAGAGGCCCGCTCACAACTCGTGTCCGCAACGACGGCCGTTCAATACGATTTCAACGACGTCCTCGACGAGGCCAAGTTCGAGCTCTCGCTCATCATCCCGTTGGCCGCGCAGGATCCGCTGGATTGCGCTGCCGTTTTTGCGGCCATCGCGAAACGACATCCCGAGTTTTCCGATATCGGCATCATCGACGCGGACGGCCATGTCCAGTGCAGCGCCGATCCGCACGCGAAACCGATGTACGTGGGCGACCGTGACTATTTCCTCCGGGCGCTCGCAACCGAAGCTGCGGTCGTCGGCAACCTCGAGATGGACGGGTTCGGCGCAGTGCCCGGAATCGTCGTTGCGCAAAGAATTGCGCGCGATGCCCGGCAAACGCGGCGGGTCGCGTTCGTCGCCCTGAATGCGGAGGCGCTCAGCGGCGCACCCGAACTGAAGCGCCTGCCGGCGGGCTCGGTCATCGCCCTCGCCGACCGGCGCGGACGCATCGTGGCGAGCGCCCCCGATCACCTCGGCCTGATCGGGCAGAGCATCCCGGAAGCCCGATGGTCGGCGATCATCGCCGACGCCATCGCTCCCGGCATCGTCAAGGTGCATCCGGAGGCGGCGGGGGCCGACCTCTGGGCCTATGCACGCTTGCCCGCCGAAAGCGGCAACGGTTTCGTCATCATCCAGTCGCCTCGCGACGTTCTGTACGGGCCGGCCTGGCTGGCGCTGCGCCACAGCCTGACCATCACCGCGCTGGGACTTCTGGGCGTGCTTGCGCTGGCTTGGACTGCCGGCGTGCATCCGCTGCTGCAAAAGACCGCAGCGCTCGGCCTGGCCGCGCGTAGGCTGGCCGAAGGCGATCTCTCGGCGCGTACCGGATTGCCCGTCGCCGGCGACGAAATCGGTGCCGTAGCCGAGGCCTTCGATGTCATGGCGGCCGAGCTGCAGCGCCGCGATGAAGAGCGCAAGCGCCACATGCTCGAGATCGAGCGGCTGAATCGCATCTACATCATTCTCACCGCCATCAACGGCGCGATCCTGCGCATTTCCGACACCAAGAATCTGCTCGACGAAACCTGCCGCATCGTGGTCGAAATCGGCGGCTTTCCGCTGGCGTGGGTCGGCGAAGTCGATCCGGTGACGCGCGTGCTCAAGCCGGTGAGCTGGGCAGGATCCGGGACCGAGCACATCGCGAGTCTTGCTCTGCCGCTCGACACCGCCCGGCCCGAGGCGAAGGGACCTGCGGTTACGGCGGCGCGGGAGAGCCGCGTCGCCGTCGTCAACCGATTCATGCAGGATCCGATCACCGCCGCCTGGCACGCGCTCGGACTGCGTCTCGGCATACGTTCGGCGGCAGCATTTCCGCTGTCTTTCGATGAGCACAGCGTGCAGCGGGTGCTGGCCCTGTATGCCGCCGAGGAAAACTACTTCGAGGCCGAGGAACTGCGGCTGCTCGAGCAACTGGCCCAGGATGCCGCGCTCGGATTGCACCGGATCGCGACCGAGCAGGCCCTGGCCCACGCCAGCACGCACGATGCGGTGACCGGGCTGCCCAATCAGACGCTGCTGGAAGACCGCCTCGACTACGCCATCGCGAGCGCACACGGCCGCAGCCGGTCGCTGGCGGTGATCGTGCTGGACGTGGGTTTCCAGCGCATCACCACCCAGATCGGCTGGCACGCCGCGTACGATTTTCTACGGCAGACCGGGCGCGAAATCGCCGCCCTGCTGCGCGAAAGCGACGTCATCGGCTGCCTGCCGGGCGCCCGTTTCGCCATCGCCCTGGTCGATCTCGACGATGTCGCCGTCGCGCAACGCCGCAGCCAGCAGATGCTCGACCGCGTCGGCGCCATCACCGCGCAGGCGCATCCGGAAATCGCCCTGCCGAGTCTGCGCGCGGGCGTGTCCGTGTTCCCGGCGGACGGCGATCGGGCCGCGGTCCTGCTCGACAAGGCGCAGGTCGCGCTGCTGGCGGCACGCGACGCGGCGGCGCCGTTCCAGTTTTTCGCGCCGGAAGTCAATATCGCCCTGCAGGAAAACCGCAAGCTGGAACGGTACCTGCGCGACGCCATCGAAAACGGCGAACTCGCGCTGCATTACCAGCCGATCATCGAGGTGGTATCGGGGCAGCTGCGCGGCTTCGAGGCGCTGGCACGCTGGACCAGCCCGGACCTCGGCGAGGTTCCGCCGGCGAAATTCATCCCGGTGGCGGAGAACAGCGGTTTGATCGGCCCGATCGGCGAATGGGTACTGGCCGCGGCCGCACGACAAGCCTTCGCCTGGCAGCGTGCCGGCGCGACGAATTTGCGCATCGCGCTGAACCTCTCACCCTGGCAGCTGCGCGATCCCGGCTTCCCCGAGCGCGCCGGGAAGCTGCTCGCCGGACTGGGCGGGCGGCTCGAGGGGGTGACGCTGGCGATGGAGATCACCGAGAGCCAGCTGATCACCGACATCGACAGCGGCATCGCCTTTCTGACCCAGTTGAAGGCCCTGGGCATCGCGCTGTACGTCGACGATTTCGGTACCGGCTACTCGTCGCTGAGTTACCTGCACCGGCTACCGGTCGATGCGCTGAAGATCGACAGGTCGTTCACCGAACGACTGGAGACGAGCCCGCAGTCCCGGAGCATCGTGCAGAGCATCATCGCCCTGGCGGCGGCGCTCGATCTCGCGGCGATCGCCGAAGGCATCGAGCGGCAGGATCAGCTCGACGTGATCCGGCGGCTCGGTTGCCGCTATGCGCAGGGATTCCTGCTCGGCCGCCCGATGACTTCGGCAGCGGCCGAGCGCCTGTGGGGCGCGCCGCATTGACGACCGCACGCGGTCAACCCGTCGCGTCAGAACCCGTACTGCAGGAATCCGCCGTCCACCGGCAGCACCGTGCCGGTGATGTAGCCGGCCGCCGGCAGGCACAGGAAGGCCACCGCCGCGGCCACCTCGTGCGGCTCGCCGATGCGCTGCATGGGCGTGCGCGCCAGCACC
>JAKAFQ010000560.1 GCA_021817875.1 Pseudomonadota bacterium | reverse complement strand
GAAATTCGCCGACGTAGTAGATGAGCTGCTCGCCTTCATCGAGGAGGCGGAACTCGTGGCCCACAACGCTCCGTTCGACGTGGGCTTTCTCGAGGCCGAGTTCGCCCGCTGCGCCCGGCCGCTGAAGCTTGCCGAGCGCTGTCCCGTGCTCGATACCCTGGCGCTGGCGCGTGAGATGCATCCCGGGCAGCGCAACAGCCTCGATGCGCTGTGCAAGCGTTACAACGTCGATAACTCCCGCCGCGAGCTGCACGGCGCGTTGCTCGATGCGCGGATCCTCGCCGAGGTCTACCTGGCGATGACCGGGGGGCAGGCCACCCTCGAGCTCTCGGCGGGCGCCTCGCGCTCGGCGGGCGGGCCGCAGCGCGTGACGCGTCCGGCCGTGCCGCTGAAGGTGCTCGGCGCGAGCGCGGAGGAAATCCGCGCGCACGAGCACATGCTGACATTGATCAGCCAATCGAGCGGCGGACGCTGCCTGTGGAGCGCGACTGACGCGCCAGAGCGCGAAGACGGCGCGCATTGATCCGGAGTGTCCCGGCCGGTCCGGTCTGCCTCGGCTGCCGGCGGCGCGCCCGGGCAGGCTAAAATGTTCATTTGATCGCTGGAGCCCGACCGTGACCCGACCTCCTCCTGCCCTGCGCGTGCCCCTGCTCGACCTGAAGCCTCAGTACGAGGCGATCGCCCCCCGCGTGCGGGCGATGCTCGAGTCGGTGTGCGCCAGCCAGCAGTTCATCCTCGGACCTCAGGTGAGAACCCTCGAGTCGCGCATCGCGGCCTACAGCGGCTGCCGGCACGGTGTCGGGGTGTCTTCGGGCACCGATGCGCTGCTGCTGGCGATGATGGCGCTCGGCATCGGTCCCGGAGATGCGGTCATCACCAGCCCCTACACTTTCTTCGCCACGGCGGGCACGATCGCGCGCACCGGAGCGCGGCCGCTGTTCTGCGACATCGACCCCGAGACGTTCAATCTCAGCGATCAGAGGCTCGGGGAGCTCATCGATCGGCAGTGCGACGTCCGGCAGGGCCAGCTCATCCACCGTGCCACCGGGGATCGGGTCCAGGCGCTCATGCCCGTGCACCTGTATGGCCAGCTGTGCGACATGGCGCCGCTGATTGAGCGGGCGCGCCGGTTCGGCTTGAAGGTCATCGAGGACGCGGCGCAGGCGATCGGCGCGCGCGACGCCGCCGGGCATCAGGCGGGCAGTTTCGGGGACGTGGGCTGTTTCTCCTTCTTTCCGACCAAGAATCTCGGGGCGTTCGGCGACGCCGGGATGTGCGTCACGCAGGACACCGCGCTCGCCGAGCACATGGAGGTGTTGCGCGTGCACGGCGGCAAACCCAAATACCATCACGCTTTCATCGGCGGCAACTTCCGGATCGACGAGCTGCAGGCGGCCGTGCTCAACATCAAACTCGACTACCTCGAGCAGTGGTCCGCCCAGCGTGCGCTGAACGCGCGCTACTACGGCGAGGCGCTGCACCGCGCGGGTCTCGGCGAGGCGGTGCGGCTCCCCGCGGCGCGCCCGGGCTTTCACCACATCTACAATCAATACATCGTTCGCGTGCGGGATCGCGACGCGCTGCGCGAGCACCTCGCCGCCGCCGGCGTCGGCACGGAAATCTACTACCCGATCCCGCTGCACCTGCAGCGCTGCTTCGCCTACCTGGGTCACGCCGCGGGGGATTTCCCCGAGGCCGAACGGGCCGCGCAGCAGACGCTGGCGCTGCCGATCTACCCGGAACTGACCGAGCAACAGCTGCAGTACGTCGTCGATACCCTGGCCGCCTTCTACCGCCGCGGCGCCGGCGCAGCTTGCGCCCGCGCCTGATCGCGCCGGCCCGCCACCCGAAGGAGACATCCCAATGCCCGCTCCCGGTCCTCGTACTCCCCACTGGTCTGAGCTCACCGCCCACGCCACGCGCCTCGCTGCGGTGCCGACCCGTGAACTGTTCGCGCATGATCCGGGGCGATTCGAGCGATTCTCGCGCGAGGGCGCGGGAGTGCTGCTGGATTTCTCGCGTCAGCATCTCGACGAGGCGGCGCTCGGCACGCTCGTGCAGCTCGCCGAAGCGACCGGTCTCGGCGAGCGCCGCGAGGCCATGTGGCGGGGCGACCCGCTCAACGTCACCGAAGGCCGCGCGGTGCTGCACGTGGCGCTGCGCCAGCCCGCCGGCGCGCGCACCGGCGGGCCGGACATCGCGCGCGAGGTGCTCGAGGAGCGCGAGCGGATGCTCGAGTTCGCCGAGAACGTGCGCTCGGGCCGCATCAGCGGCAGCTCCGGCAAGCCATTCAACCGCGTGGTCAACATCGGCATCGGTGGCTCGGATCTGGGCCCGGCGATGGCGGTGCGCGCGCTGCGCTCCTATACCCTCGATGCCCCCCGGTGCGAGTTCGTCTCCAACGTCGATGGCAACCGGCTCGCCGACATCCTCGAGGATGCCGATCCGCGCTCGACGCTGTTCATCGTCTCCTCCAAGACCTTCACCACCCTCGAGACGCTGAGCAACGCCCGCACCGCCCGCGCCTGGCTGCGCGACAAGCTGGGCGAGGAGGCCGTGCCGGCGCACTTCGCGGCTGTTTCGGTCAATCACCGCGCCATGGACGAGTTCGGGGTGCACCCCGAGCACCGCTTCAAGATGTGGGATTGGGTGGGCGGGCGCTACTCGATCTGGTCCTCGATCGGCGTGTCGCTCGCCATCGCCATCGGCAGGGAGGGCTTTCTCGCCTTTCTCGCCGGCGGCCACGAGATGGACGAGCACTTCCGCGCCGCCGGCTGGCGCGAGAACCTGCCGGCGCTGATGGGCCTGATCGGCATCTGGAACATCAACTTCCAGCTGTTGCCGACGCTCGCGGTGCTGCCCTACGACGAGCGCCTCGGCAGGCTTCCGGCGTACCTGCAGCAGCTCGAGATGGAAAGCAACGGCAAATCGGTGACGCTCGAGGGCCAGCCGGTGCAGTGCCAGACCGCGGCGGTGATCTGGGGCGAGGCGGGCAACAACGCCCAGCATTCGTTCTTTCAGCTGCTGCACCAGGGCACGGCGCGGGCGGCGCTCGACCTGCTGCTGCCGGCGAAATCCTCCTGCGGCAATCAGGCGCAGCAGGACCTCGCGATCGCCAGCTGCCTGGCGCAGGCCGAGGCGTTCATGACCGGCCTGCCGGCCGAGGCGGTGCGGGCCGATCTGGCGCGCGCGCAGCTGCCGCCGCAGCGCATCGCGGCGCTCACGCCGCACAAGGTTCACCCGGGCTCGCGGCCGAGCACGCTCATCGGCTTCCCGCGGCTCGATCCGGCCACCCTCGGCAGGCTGATCGCGCTATACGAGCACAAGGTGTTCACACAAGGGGTGATCTGGGGCATCAACTCGTTCGATCAGTGGGGGGTGGAGCTCGGCAAGAAGCTCTGTGAGCAGCTCGCTCCCTCGGTGCGCGACTCGGATGGCGCGCCGGCGGCTTCCCCGGGCGTCGCG
>JAKAFQ010000033.1 GCA_021817875.1 Pseudomonadota bacterium | reverse complement strand
GCCACATCGCCATCCACGAGGACCACAGCTTCGTCGACCTGCCCGCCGGCATGCCGACGGAGATCTTCGACAGTCTCCAGTCCGTACGGGTGCGCGGAACCGCGTTGCGGATCAGCCGCGCGCACTCGAAACCCGCGCACTCTGAACGCCCGCCCCGCGCCGGCCGCCCGGCTCACCCGCCGCATCGCAAGGGCGCGGCGCAGCGGCGCGGCCCGGCACCGAAAGGCCGCGGCAAGCCGTCCCGCCGCTAGCGGCGGTGGCAGAAGGCCGCACCTTCGGCGGTCCGACAGGGTGATTTTCCCGATGGTGGCGGCCGCGGTATCATCCGGTGCATCGGGCAAAAAGACTCGTTCGGGGACACACGATGAAACCCAAGCGCGAGATTTCTTTGGGCTTCACGGAACAGCGTGTGCCGGAAGGCGCGCACATCTGCTACATCTACGACGACGAGGTCGAACGCGAGCGGACCGTCCGGCAATTTCTGGAGTGTGGCCTGCGCTCCCGGGAGAAGGTCATGTGCCTCGTCGAGGAGGTCTCACCCGAAGAGTTGCGCGCCTCCCTGCAGGGCATCGATTTCCCGGCCGACGCGCTCACCGTGCTCGAGTCGGCACAGGGATACTGTCCGTCCGGGTCCTTTGACGGCGACAGGACTCTGCGCATGATCCGCGAGTTCTACCGGCAGGCGACCGACGTGGAAGGCTACGTGGGCGCGCGCGTGGCCGGTCAGATGGCCTGGAGTCTCGAGGGGAACCGCACCACCGAACGGGACCTGATCGAGTACGAAGCCCGGGTCAACCAGGTCACCCGGGAGTGCGCCGTGTCGTCGATCTGCCAGTATGACGCCCACCGGTTCAACGGCCGGATGATCATCGACGTCCTGAGCATCCATCCGATGATGATCATCCGCGGCCAGCTCCTCAACAATCCCTATTACCTCGAACCGGAGGTTTTCCTCGCGAAGCTCTCCGCACGGACATGATGCGCCAGGAGACGGATCCGGCCGTTCTCGGCCGCATCCTGCTGTTCCAGAGCGCCCTGCACCTGGCGCAGGACGACGCAGCGCTCGCGGAGATGACCGTGCACGGCCTGTCGGAAATCCCCGGGGTCGCACAGATCCGCTTCCTGTCCGGACAGCCGATGCCGGCACAGATGGCCGGTCCGCCTGCGCCGGATGGCGCGCAGGCTACCGGCGGGCCGGCGCTGCACACCCGAGCCTTTCCGCTGCGGACCTCGAAAGCGCAGTATGGCACGCTGCTGTTTGAAATCAGCGATCCACGCCGCTTCGAGCCCTATGCGCCTTTCGCATCGAACACGGCGAACCTGATCGCCCTGCAGATCGAAAACCGGCGGATCAGTGCCGACCTGCAGCAGGCGAATGAGCGCCTCTCCAGGCTGGCCGAGGACCGGGCGCACCGCTACAAGGAACTCTTCGAAGGTTCCCGGGATGCCCTGATGAGCATCGCCCCGCCGGATTGGCGGTTCGTCACCGCCAACCGTGCCGCGCTCGAGCTGTTTGGCGCGCAGTCGCTGGCTCAATTCACGGCGATTCTGCCGTGGCAGGTCTCACCGGAGCGGCAGCCCGACGGCAGCCTGTCGCAGACGGCCGCGCGGGACATGATTGCCCGGACGATGACCCAGGGCTCCCACTCCTTTGAATGGCTGCACCGGAGCCTCGCCGGACGGGAATTCACCGCCGACGTCCTGCTGGCGCGCCTCGATACGCCGGAGGGAGTGCTGGTCCAGGCCACCGTGCGCGACATCAGCGAGCGCAAACGGGCGGAGGATGCGCTGAAGACGAGCCAGGCCTTCTACCGCATGGCGGGCCGGTCCGCCAGAATGGGCGCATGGTCGGTCGAGCTCCCCGGCATGACCGTGATCTCCTCGGATGAGGTCTGCGACATTCTGCAGGTCCCTCGCGGCAGCCGGCCGAAGCTCGCGGCGTTCATCCGGTTCTATACCCCGACGAGCCGGGCTCGAATGACCGAGGCGATCAGCCGCTGCCAGGCAGACGGGACACCGTTCGATGAGGAACTGCAGCTCATCACGGCCGCCGGCAGACTGCTGAGCGTTCGCGTGCTGGGCGAGGCCATCTACGACGAGACGGGCCTGATCGAGAGGCTGCAGGGCTCGTTTCAGGACATCAGCACCATCAAGGCCTATGACGCGGCGCTGCACGAAAGCCGCGAAAGCATGCGCCTGTTCATCGAGCATGCGCCGTCGGCCATCGCGATGTTCGACTGCGACATGCGCTACCTGGCCGTGAGCCACCGCTGGATCGAGGACTATCAGCTCACCGGCCTGGAAATCCTCGGCAGGAGCCACTACGAGATCTTCCCGGAAATTCCGCCGCGCTGGAAGGACGCCCATCGCCGCGCCCTCAGCGGCGAGGTGGTGACCGCAAGGGAGGATTGCCTGGAGCGTCAGGACGGATCGGTGCAATGGGTCAACTGGGAGACGCGGCCATGGTATCGGGCAAGCAAAGCCATCGGCGGCATCGTGATCTTCACCGAGGACATCACCCAGCGCAAATCGGCGCAGGAAAGCCTGTTGCAATCGGAGCGAAAATATCGCTCGCTGTTTGAAAACATGAACGTCGGCTTCGTGCTGTTCGAAGTCGTGCAGGATGCGCAAGGCGCACCGGTCGATCTCATCATTCTCGCGGCCAACAAAGGCTTCGAGCAGACCACGGGGGTGAGGCTGACGGATGTCCCCGGCAAGCGCCTGACCGAGGCGCTGCCCGGCATCGAGCGGGACGATGCGGACTGGATCGGCCTCTACGGACAAGTGGCCGTGAGCGGGGTGGCGCTGCAACTCGAGCGCCGATCCGCGTTGCTCGGCAGCACGTATGCCATTTCCGCCTATCAGCCCGCGCCACGGCAGTGCAGCGTGACCTTCCAGGACGTCACCGAGCGCAAGAAAGCCGAATCGGAGCTGCGGATCGCCGCCACCGCCTTCCAGGTGCAGGAGGGCATCATCGTCACGGACGCGGACGAGCGCATCCTCAAGGTGAACGAGGCGCTGACGCGCATCACCGGGTACCCGGCGTCGGAGTGCATCGGGAAGACCCCGCGGATGTTCAGTTCGGGCAGGCAGGATCAACGGTTTTACAAGGATATGTGGGAACGCGTCCGCGCCTCCGGCCGCTGGGAGGGACAGCTCTGGAATCGCCGCAGGAATGGCGAAACGTATCCGGAGCGCCTGTCGATTACCGCGGTCCGGGACGGGGAAGGAAAGATCACCCACTACGTCGGCAACTTCTCCGACATCACGACGAACCTGGCGGCCGCGGAGGAAATCCATGACCTGGCGTTCAACGATGCGCTCACGCACCTGCCGAACCGGCGGCTGTTCATGGATCGTCTGCACCAGGTGATCACCTCGAGCGCGCGCAGCGGGCAGAAAGGCGCACTGTTCCTGCTCGATCTCGACAACTTCAAGACCGTCAACGACACCCTGGGGCACCACATCGGCGACTCGCTGCTGCGGCAGGTGGCCGAGCGCATCGCCTACACCGTGAGGGAGGGAGACACCGTCGCCCGCCTCGGGGGTGACGAGTTCGTCGCGCTGATCCCGGACCTCGGCGTCGACGCGTTCGAGGTGGCGGAGAAGGCGAAGGAAATGGGCAACAAGCTGCTGGTGTCGCTCAACCGGCCCTTTTGGCTCGGCGACGATCGCTTCCACAACACTCCGAGCGTCGGCGTGACGATCATCACGGGGCGGGAGACGGCCGAGGAGCTGATGAAGCAGGCCGACATCGCGATGTACCACGCCAAGCGGGCGGAAAAGAACACCCTGCGCTTCTTTGACCAGCAGATGCAGCAGACCGTCAACGCGCAGGCCGCCCTGGAAAGGGACCTGCGCATCGCGCTGGATCAGCAGCAGTTCGAGCTGTACTACCAGGTGCAGGTGGACCGGATCGGCAAGGCGATCGGCGCCGAGGCCCTGATCCGCTGGAATCATCCCGCGCAAGGCATGATCTCACCGGCGCAGTTCATTCCGGTGGCCGAAGAATCCAACCTGATTCTGGGCATCGGCGACTGGGTGCTCGAGGCGGCCTGCGCCCGGCTCGCGGCCTGGAGCCGCCACCCGGACTCCCGCGACCTGATCCTGTCCGTCAACGTCAGCTCACGGCAGATCCGGCACCCGGACTTCGTGGCAAAGCTCGAGAGCGCGATCGCCCGTCATCGCGTTGCCGTCGACCGCCTGAAGATCGAGATCACCGAAACGATGCTGCTGGAGAACAGCGATGCCACCATCAGGGTCCTGGATCGCCTGAGCGCCATCGGCCTGCGCCTGGCCCTGGATGACTTCGGCACGGGATACTCGTCGCTGTCGTACCTGAAGCGGTTGCCGATCGACCAGCTCAAGATCGACCAGTCTTTCGTGCGCGAGATGGTCACCGACCCGGACGATCTGGCGCTCATCCGCACCATCATCGCGATGGCCTACAACCTGAAGATCGACACCATAGCCGAAGGCGTCGAGACCGACGAGCAGCGGCAGTTGCTCGCCCACTGCGGTTGCAGCGCGTTCCAGGGCTACCTGTTCGGCAGGCCGATGCCCAGCGGGCAATTCGAGGAGTCGCTCGGAAAGCGCTGAGCGGCCAGGTCGGGTGCGGCAGCGGCGCACGACCTTTCCGCCGATGCGGCCGCCGGCCGTCAGTGGGTGACCAGTTCCTCGAGCAGCCCCAGCAGCTCATCGGGATGGACCGGCTTGCTGAGGAAATGGACATTCTCATGGCCCTCGACGCCGCGCGCGGCCGTCGAGGTGTCACCGGTGATCAGCACCGCCTTCAGATCGGCTCCGCGGATTTCCCGCACGGACGTGATGACCTGCCGGCCGGTCTCCCCATCGGCCAGATGGTAATCGGTGATGAGCAGCTCGAGATCACGCGATTCGCGCACGCGCTCCACGGCCTGGGCGACCGAGGTCGCCGTCGCCACTCCGTAGCCCTCGGCCGTGAGCAGCATCCGGGTTGCATTGAGGACCGCCGGCTCGTCCTCGACGACCAGCACCCGGTGAGCACACCGGCCACCGCGCCCGGCGGCCGGCCGCACACCGGAGTGGCTGGCCGGCCTGTCGGCGCTGCCCGCGGGCAGCGTGAGCACGAAGGTCGAGCCTTGGCCGACCTCGGAGCGGACCTCGAGCCCGACGCCGAGGAGCCTGACGATCCGCCGGACGATGCTCAGGCCGAGACCGTAACCTTCCCGGGTCGCATGGGTCGGCACGCCGATCTGATAGAACTCCTCGTAGATGTGGCCGAGTTCCTCCGGGGCCATGCCGATGCCGGTATCGCTCACCTCGATCCGCACCGCCCCGTCCTGGGCCCGGGCGCGCAGCCGCACGCTTCCCCGCTGCGTGTAGCGGATGGCGTTCGACATCAGGTTGCGCAGCACCTGCCCCGCAAGCGACAGATCGGAGCGCACCCATGCGGCGGCGCTCTCCACCTCCAGCTGCAGGCCCTTGTCGGCCGCGACCTGCGCGAATTCGCTGCGCAGCTGATCGAACAGCGTCACCACCTGCCAGTTGGTGGGCACCGGCTTGACCGCCCCGCATTCGAGCTTGCTGATGTCGAGAAGCGCGTTGAGCAGTCTGGACATCACGCCGATCGCCGCCTCCTGTTGTGACAGCGCGTCGGCCGGGTCCGGATCCTTGACCATGCGGCGCAGCGTCGCGTTGAGCAGCGACAGCGTCTGCAATGGCTGGCGCAGATCATGACTCGCCGTCGCGAGGAACGTGCTCTTGGCGCGATCGGCCTTTTCGGCGGAGACGCGCGCCTCGCGCAACTCCGCGAGTGCGCGCCTTCGCTCCGAAATGTCGCGGATGGTGCTCGCGATCTGCAGACCCTCGGAGGTGGCGATCGGACCCAGACTGACTTCGACGGGAATCTCCGTGCCATCACGCCGGCGAGCGCACAGCTCGTGGCTCGTGCCCACGGGCCGCAGGACCGGCGCGTGAACATACGTGTCGCAACTGACCCGGTGTGCATCGCGGTAGCGTTCCGGGATCAGCAGCTCGATCGGTTCGCCGATGAGTTCCTGCCGGCGGTAGCCGAGCAACGTCTCGGTGCGCGCATTGACCTGGACGATGCGGCCCGAGCCATCGACAACCACCATGGCATCGGCGGCGCAATCCATCAGCGCCCGGAAGCGACGCTCCGCCTGCAGGGTGGTCGCCAGGATATCCTTGCGGCGCTCGGCCTCGCGCAGCTCCCGCTCGATGCGCCTGCGTTCGGTGATGTCGCGCGCGATCTTCGAGCTGCCGACGATGGTGCCGCTCTCATCCTTGATGGGGGAGACGGAAAGTGAGATCTCGAGACGCCGGCCGTCCTTCGCGAGCCGCACGGTCTCATAGTGATCCATGCGCTCGCCACGGCGCAGCCGCGCCAGAATCTGCGCCTCTTCGGCGCGCAGCTCGGGTGGAATGATGGTCGCGATCGGCTTGCCGATGATCTCCTCGGGCGTATAGCCGAACAGGCGCGCCGCGGCGGGATTCCACGAGGTGACGATTCCATCGAGCGTCTTGCTGATGATCGCGTCATGGGAGGATTCGATCAGCGCGGCCAGCGACGCGCCGGCCCGCTCGCCGCGCCTGCGCTCGCTCACGTCCCGGAAGATCACCACGGCGCCGGCCGGCCCGTCGGTCGCGGCGCGCATCGGCGTGCGGCGCGCATCGATCGGTATACGCAGGCCGTCGCGACTGATCAGCACGGCGTGCGTGGTGACGGCGGCGCCCTCAGCGGTGCCCGACGCCGCCGCGAGCGGGGGTTCGACCGCCAGACCGGTATGCTCGTCGACGGTCCGGAAGACCTGCTCGAATGGTGCGCCGCGAGCCTCCTGCGCCGGCCAGCCGGTGAGCCGCTCGGCGGCGCGACTGAGGCACGTCACGCGCCCTTCGGCATCGGTCACGATGACGCCATCACCGATGCCGCTCAGCAGGACATCGAGTAATTCACTTTGCCCGCCCATCGGCTCAGGGAGTACCTGGGAGTCGCTGTTCATCGGGGTTCCGGGCCGTGGCCTGGCGTACGTTGCTGCATAGGACTCAACTCGGATCTCCGAACGACACCGTGATGCCCGGTCCCTCGAGCCTCTCCTGAGCAGGGCTGCGCTGAAACCGGCGCAGTGCCGCATCCGGCCGCACGCCTGCATGGCGCCCGGCGCCGCCATCCCCATCGGCTTCGCCGTTGGTCCGGTGCCGCCCGGCGCGATGCCCCCACGGCTGCCGCCCGATCGGGCTTCCAATGCAGTGTGCCGGCGGCTCCGTCCGGTCGGAAATAGGCATTTTCACGGAGCGGGACCCTGAGTATCCGCAACCCCGGGGCCGTCCCGCTACGCGCCGCCGCCGCGCTGAACCCAGGCAATCAGACCGAGGCCGCCGATCAGGGTCGCCGCGCCCAGGCTCTCCCACAGGCCCGGGCGCACGCCCAGTTGCGCCCAGTCCGACACGATGCCAATGACCGGGATGACCAGGATCACCAGTCCCGACAGGCTCGCCGACAGGCGCGACAGCACGAACAGCCACAGGAACCAGCCGGCGCCGGTCCCGAGCACCACGCTGTAGCTGAAGGCCACGACGAACGCCGGTGTCCAGTGAACCGGATGTCCGCGCACCAGCAGCGCGATGATCGTCAGGGGAATGCAGCCGATCAGCATCTGCCAGGCGTTGAACGCGAGCAGTCTCCAGAAGCCACGCATCGGCATGCGCTTGGCGATCATCACCGCAACGGCCCAGTCGAGCCCGGCGCCGAGCGCGAGGGCCATCCCGGCCAGGTCGCCGTGCAGCGTCCACGGCGAGAAGATCATGATGACGCCGGCGAGGCCGCAGCCACCGGCCAGCAGTTTGCCGCTCGTGAGCCGTTCGCCGAGCACCGGCGCGGCGAACAGCAGCACCCAGAACGGCATCGTGTAGACGAGAATCGCCGTTTTGCCGGCATCGCCTTCGGACAGGGCGCTGTTCATCAGCCCGACGAAGCCCGTGGTCTGGAACAGCGCGAGAAGCGTCAGCCTTCCCAGGCTGACCGGCATGGCCATTGACTTGCGGCTCACCGCGAGGATGAGAAACATGAGCAGGGCCGCGCCTGCCGTGCGCAATGCACCGAAGGTGATGGGCGGTGCATAGGTCAGCGCGACCTTCATCACCACCCAGTTGTAGCCCCAGATCAGGGCGAGCATCGCGAGTGCCGTGTAGGCGACTTGCCGGCCATGATCCGCGTGAGCATCCGTCAACAGGCGCACCTCCGCGCAGTCAAGCGCACACGCCGGCCGCGCGAACGAGCCGTTGATGCGGGAATGCCGCGGCGGCGCCCGGTCCGCTCGTCGTGCCAGGCGGGCCGCTGAGGCGGCAAGACCCCGACGGCGGGCGCGCCGGTGAGGCAACGCCGGCGCGAGCCACGGGAGTCACCGCCGATGCGCTCCGGCCCGCAGGCCCCTGACCGGCGCCGTCCGGACATCCTCCGAGCAATCAACCGCGTCCGATCGCGGTCAGCACCTCGCCGGTGCGCATGACATCGGCGAACAGCAGCGCCATGTTTTCCAGTGTCGCGTTGTGCGCCGCGTCGGAGAGGGTGGCGGTGGCGTCAGAGACGAAGACGACCTTGTAGTTCATCTGCATCGCGTCGCGGGCGGTGGATTCGCAACAGCAGTTGGTCAGCGTTCCAGTGATGACGAGGGTGTCGACGCCGCGCTCCTGCAGCAGCTCGTGCAGGCGGCTGGCGCCGGGGACGAAGGCGCCGAAGCGCGTCTTGTCCACGACGAGATCGCCGTCGCGGACTTCGAGCTGCGGCCACAGCTGCCAGTGGTGCGCGTTGCGGGCAAAGGCCTCGGCGACGGCCGCGGCGCTGTCCTCGCTGTGCAGATAGGCGAACCAGTTCGACCAGCCCGCCCGGGACGGCTCATCGAGGGTCATGCGCAGAAAGATGTTCTGCGCACCGTGGCGGCGCATCGCGGCACTGATGGCATTGACGCGCGGAACGATTTCGCGCGCGACCGGCACTTCCACCGGAGCGCCCGGCTCCATGAAACCGTTCTGCAGGTCGACCGCAATGTGGGCGGTGCGTCCCGGGTCCAGCCGATCGAAGGGGTGCGCGCGGCCGCGTCGGGCGTGCACCTGGGCCAGGATTTCGGGCGCAATGCGGATCTCGTGCATGGCGGTGTGGCTCGGTCGGAGGTCTGCGGAACACCGACGGCGAACCGTCAGGAAACGTGAACGGCTTCCGCAGTGTACCGCAGCGATCCCGCGCGGCAAATCCGCCCGGCGTCGGGACAACCGCCCCGGTACGCGCCTGAAGAGGCCTGCCGGCCGCAACCGCACGCCCCTCGAGCGCATCGATTCCGCCCGGGAGCGGGCCGGCCGGGTGCGTTCCCCGTGCCCCGCCGGGTCGGAGGCGGCGGCGCCCGAACCGCTGTAGCGGGCTACAGCTCGATGATTTCCTTGGGGGTGCGATGCAGGCAGCCTGAGGGGCCGTGCTGCTCGATCAGGTAGACGTCGGTATTGTGCGCGAACACCCGCTCGGTGAGGATGCCGGGATGGCACACGATGCTCATGTGCTCTTCGAGTCGCATTTCCTCATCCTGCCGGATCAGGGGACGCTCGACCATGTCGTAGCCCATGCCATGCATGCTGAGGCGCCGCTCCTGCGGCAGACCACGGCCGCGCAGATAGGCATTGTGCTGCTCGAAAATCTCCCGGCACGACGCCCCCGGCTGGAGCAGTTCCAGCGCTTTGGCCTGTGCCTCGAGCACCGCCGCCTGGGCCTCGCGCAGTTCCGCCGGCGCCCGCCCCAGCACGAAGATGCGCGACAGTTCCGTGTAAAAGCCGCCGGCGCCGTTGCACTCCACCAGGAGCGAGTACACGTCCCCCTCGCGCAGGGTCCGACCCTGCATGAACCGCGGACGGAAACCCGCGGCCTCGCCGGGAGGTGCCGAAGAGCAGAGAAAAATGCCCTGCTCGCTGCCGAGCTGTTGCGCCAGACCCTGCGCATGCGCCGCGACCTCGAAGTCCCTCAGCCCCGGACGGATGAACTGTCTCACCCCCGCCATGACCTGGTCCTGCAGCGCCGCGACCGAGCGGATGAGCTCACGCTCCTCGGCGCTCTTGACGGCCTTGATGCGGTCGACAAACTCCGTGGCGTCGACGACCGGGATATCCTGCGCCAGCAGCTCGAGCAGCCGCGCGGCGAAGCTGTGATACATCGCGGCGGGGGCCACCAGCGCGACGCGCTTCGCACCCATCCGCCACACCTCGCTCGCGGCCAGCTCGGCGTCGTATCCGCCGGTGTACTGCACCGACGGGTAATTCGGTGTGGTCAGGCGACGCGCGATGCCCGTCTCGCGCACTTCATCGTCACTGTCACGCACCTGGTCGAACGGACCCTGCTCGATGACCGACATGCCGCCCTCGAGCGGAAAGACCACGCTGCTCGGGTAACCGTTGGTCGCCGGCTCGTTGGTGAACCAGCGAATGTATCCGCCGACCCAGTCGCTCGAATTCTGCACGATGAGCGCATCGATGCCGCGCTCGCGCATCGCGGCGCGCACGGCGCCCCAGCGCCGCTGCAGTTCGCGGCTGGACACCCCGTTCACCCGTCTGGAGGCCGTCGATGCCATATGCGTGATCCTATGGTTCCGGCCGTCGGACGACATTGAGCAGCAGATCGAGACGGCCCGCGAGGAAGCGCCGGAGATTCTCTTTGACGTAAGGATAGGCCTGCTCGAGGTAGACGTCGCTCATGCCACCGAGCAGCGGCGTGATGAGGATGCGCTCCTCGGCCCACAGCGGATCATCAGCCGGCAACGGCATCTGCCTGAACACATCGAGCGCCGCGCCGCCGATCCTGCCGGCGCGCACGCACTCGAGCAATGCCCGTTCGTCGAGCACACCGCCCCGGGCCACGTTGATCAGGAAGGCCCCCGGCTTCATGCCGGCCAGTATCCGCTCATCCACGAGATTTTCGGTCGCCGCGGACAGCGGCACGATCAGGACCAGAAAGTCGGCCGCTGCCGCCGCTTCGCGCAGCTCACACCGGGGGAAGATCCGCTCGAAGCCCGGCGGCCGGCGCGTGGAGGCGGAGACCCCGAAGACCCGCATCCCGAACGCCTCTCCGCGCAGCGCCACAGCCTCGGCGATGGCGCCCACGCCGACGATGACCAGTGTCTTGCCGCACAACAGGGGCTGTGGCCAGCGCTCCCAGCGGTGCTCGCGCTGATTGTGCAACAGCCGGCGGAAGTTACGGGCCAGGGCCAGCATCTGCAGGAACACCAGCTCCGACATCTGTGGGCCGTGCATGCCGCGCGTAGTCGTGATGAGCACCCCGGGCGCCAGCGACGGCAAGCGCACGATCGCGTCCGTACCGCTGGTCAGGGACTGGATCCATCGCAGCCGCGGCGCACGCCGGATCAGCGCCTCATCGAACTGGAAGTGATGCGCGATGATGGCCTGCGCATCCGCGAGGTGTCCGGCTGCCGACTCACGCTCGTCTGTCGCATAAAGCTCCAGCTCCGGGAAGTCCGCGCGGGCGAGCGCCGCGAATCCGGCGGCGGGGGCCTCGGGAGCCCCGATGTAGATCACGCGTGCCATCATGGAATCCGACTGTTGTTCATGCTGTTGCGCCCGCGGCACCGCACGCCGCGCGGCCGCCCATCCGCGGCTCATCTCGGCGCGGTACTCGCTCCGAACGCCTTGAACATGGGATGCGGAACGAAATCCACCAGGGCGTCGATGACGGCCGGCAGACCGCTCTCGGCGGCGCGGGTCAGGGCCGGCACGATCTGCTCGGCCGTCTCGACGCGCTCGCCGTGACAGCCGAAAGCGCGGGCGATCGCCGCGTAATCGGTGCCCGACAGATCCGTGCCGAATTCAAAGCCGCGGGCCTGCTGCGCCTGCCGGATCACGCCCCAGGACTGATTGTTGTGAATGACGGTGATCACCCGGGCGCCGTAACGGCGCGCCGTATCGAGCTCCTGCATCGTAAAGCCGAACGCGCCATCGCCGGTGATGCAGAACGACCTGCGCTGCGGCGCGGCCCGCGCCAACGCGATGGCCGCCGGCAGCCCGAACCCGAGGTGCGCCATGCCGGGCTCGTGGAACCGGGTTCGCGGCTCGAGTGCCGGGGTGAACTCGTTGCTCCAGAAGCTCGTGTGACCGCCGTCGAAGGTGACGAAGTCGTGCGGCCCGACGAACCCGGCGAACGCCTGCATCAGTACGCCGGGATGCAGGCGCCCGCCGCGGTGCGTCGCGGCTTCCGCCAGCAGCCGGTCGAGATAATCCTGTCGCTCACGCACGAGTGAGGCCGTCCAGGACCGATCCGCATGCGGGGGGCTGCCGCCAGCGAGCGCCTGCAGGATGCCCTCGAGCGCCTCGCGGGCATCTCCCGTCAGCCCGAGCGTGAGCGGCACGCTCTGTCCGAGCACCTCCGGATCGAGGTCGATCTGAATCAGCCGCCGTCCCGGCACGTCCGTCCACCTGGGCGGTCCGTCGATCCACATGAACGATGAGAAACGGCAGCCGACCGCGAGCATGACATCCGCTTCCCGCATGGCGCGTACGGCAGCCGGGCCGCCGATGATGCCCCCTTGGCCGATGAAGCCCGGGTGGTCCGTCGGCACGACGCCCAGACCCATCTGGGTGGTGATCGCGGCGGCCGAGAGCCGCCCGGCGAGGGCGCGGAACGCCTGCTCGCCTCCCGAGCGCGCCACGCCGCCGCCCGCCACCAGCAACGGCCTTTCGGCCTGCAACAGCAGGTGCGCCGCGGCCTGCAGCTCGCGCGCCGGCGGTACCGGCGCGCTCAGCGCGCGATAGCCCGGTGGTGACGCCTCGATCTGCGCCGCGTCGTACTCGCACTGCGCGGACAGGACATCCGCGGGAACATCGACGTGGACCGGCCCCGGCCGCCCGCTGAGCGCGATTCGCAGTGCCCGATGCAGCACCTCGGGAATACGCGCCGCGTCCCGGATCGTTGCGCTCCACTTGGTGATCGCGCCGAAAATTCTTTCATTGTCCGTCGAGCTGAATGCGCCGCGCGCCGGTGACATCATCTGCGCGGCGTTGCTCGAGGTGATCGCGAGCACCGCCAGGCCATTGGCCGCGGCGCCGCCGAGCCCGGCCACCAGGTTGAGCCCGCCCGGTCCGGTCTCTCCCAGGCACAGCGCGATGCGGCCGGTTGCCGCAGAGAGGCTCGCCGCCATGAAGCCCGCCGCGGCCTCGTGCCGCACGCCCGTGTAGCGCATGGCGGTCCCCTGGGCGAGCGCCGCGAACAGCGGCGAGAGTTTGCCGCTCGCCAGCCCGAAGACCTCTTGCACGCCTGCCGCCTCCAGCAGGCGCACGATCGCCTCGGCACCCGTCCAGACCACACGCCCCGATCCGGGTGCGCGTGCCTCACAGACCGATCCCCCCGGCCCGGTCACCTGCCCCTGCAACGGTCCGCCCTCCCGCTCGGGCGCGGCATCGCCCGGGCAGACTCATCGCCGGATTTCAAAAACGGGCTGTTCACCTGGCACCTGTCATCCCTGGGCTCGTGGCCGTTGCACCGGACTATTCAAGCTTCGAGCCATTCTGTCCAATAATATGCTTTGGCTACTCCATAATTTCACGTGATATCATCGCCCCTGCGATGCGTCTCGATCCGCGCCACCTGTCCTGCCTGCTCGCCATCCACGAGCAGGGCTCGCTGAGCCGCGCCGCCGTGGCGCTCGGCGTCTCTCAGCCGGCCCTGTCGAACAGCATCGCCTCCCTCGAGCGCAGGCTCGGCGTACGTGTCCTGACACGAACCGCCCGCGGCGCGCAAATCAATCCCTTTGGCGCGATCCTGGTGCGCCGGTCTCGGGAGCTGCGCGCCCTGCTGCTCGGCGCCGAACGGGAGATCGACCTGCGGCGCCACGGACACAGCGGTCCCCTGGCGATCGGCGCCACGCCCTCGCTGGTGGAGAGCCTGATCCCGCAGACGCTGCGTCAGCTTCGCGAGGTCAGCCCCGCCCTGTCGATCAGCGTCGTGGAGGGACACGACGGCGCGCTCGACAGCGCGTTGCTCAATGGCGAGCTCGACATCGTGATTGCCGCGGTGGGACGCCCGGATTGCTCCGCGGAACTGCTGGAAGAGTTCCTGCTCGCCGACCCGCTGGTGCTCGCGGTGGGATTCGACAGCCCGCTTGCCGGTCGTGGCACTGCCTCACTCGCACAGGCCCGGGAGCAGCCCTGGGTGCTGCCGCGTCCCGGGGGCTCGGCCTACTCGCAGGTCCACGCCACGTTTCTGAACGCGGGCGTTCCGTGGCCGGACCACTCTGTGAGCACCAACTCCGCGGCGCTCACCAAGCGCCTGATCAGCCAGTCCGATGCCGTCGGCCTGGTGAACGCCCTGACCCTGCTCGGCTGGGACGCGCCGCTGTGGCCGGTGCGCCTCGCGGAGGCCGGTATCCGCAACATCGGCGTGCGCCGCCGCCGCATCCGGGAGCTGACACCGATCGCGGACCGTTTTCTCGAACTGCTGCGCGGGGTGAGCGCCGGTTTCGCCGCAGCGGCCACACCGGCCGCCCTCGAGGCCCGCGCCCGCCGCAGCCTGCGGCGAGCCCGCCGTGTCCGACGCCCCCCGCCGCCCTGACGGAGCGCTGCCTGCGGCCATCCGCCGTCCGCTCCCTGCGCCGCCGCCGCTCGCCGCCT
>JAKAFQ010000559.1 GCA_021817875.1 Pseudomonadota bacterium | reverse complement strand
CCTTGTGCCAAACCGCAAAGCCGTTCCTGTGCCAGTAGAGGATCTTCACCGCGTTGTAGTGCTTGCCCACGAAGATCACCAGTGCGCCCGAGAAGGGGTCGATCTTCATTACCTGCTGGGCAACGGCAGCAAGGCCGTTGCGCCACATCCGCATGTCGACCGGCTCGCGATACAGGTAGACCTTCAGCCCCTCGCCGTACGGGCGCATCATGCCTGCTCTCCCATCAGCTGCAGGATCCACTGTGGCTGCGGCCACATCCCGCACTCGATCAGCCATCCGCTCGGATGGCGCAGCCGGCATACCGGACCGGGGACCGCCAGCTCCGCTCCTGCGAGGGACTCCTGCACTCGCACCTGCACGAACTTCCCCGGGCCGCCCACCGTCTGCTCCTGCGCTCTCCTCGGCGGCACGATGCCCTTCTGGATCAGCTGGCGCCGCACCTTGTACAGCATCGCCATGCTCAGGCCGTGCGCTCGGTAGTAATCCGGCAGCGACACCCCCTCCTTCTGGGCCTCTTGCATCCGCTCCAAGAAGCGCTGCTGCCCCAGCGTCAGCTCCCCTCGTGTCTCATCGTTCATCGTCATGCCCTCGGCATGCGGCCCATTGCCGCCGCCAGAGCATCGAGCCATCAGATCAGGGCCGGAAGTACGGGGATGCCGGAGGGCTTACGATCGGACACTGGTTCAGGGCCAGCATGCGGGTTTCATTGTAGTAGCCGTCGGCGAGCGTGCGCAGATACGTTCCTACGTTCGATTTCCTCGGGGCCGCGATCTCATGCGGCATTGGCGACTCGTGCTGCCTCGGGTGAATTGGATCGTGCTCTGATCGCGATTTCTCCATTGCCGGTCGACGTTGGAATGAGTCCGGGCTTTTCGACTTTCTGGCCAGCCGACAACTTCGCCCAGTATCCCCGGTGCGGCACGGGGATGCCGGCGCGGCGGCACGCCTTCGCAAGGCCCACGTCGGTGACGCCATACGTCTCGGCCAGCGTCGCGATCGGCTGCGACCAGACCAGATCGTAGAGCTCCTGGCGGCTGAACCGATGAACATGGTGGCCGGTGTTCGTGACCATGCTCTGGTTATCCCGGGTTTTTCTCTTGCGGCGGGTTGTTTTGGATGCAGCAATCCCGCGTAATCGCTCGCCGTGGCGATCGAGAGCGCTTTGCCGGTGTTCCGTCTGGAAGTACGCATATCCGGCGGTTGTCTTCGGATCTTTGTGATTCAGAACGGCGCCGACCAAGTGCAGCGACACGCCGTCTTGCACGAGCCAGGATCCGACGGTGCGCCGCAGATCGTGGATCCTGATGTCCTGCAGTCCCGCGGCGGTTCGAACCCGGGTCCAGGCCGAACGCAGATCCTTCAGCGGTTGGCCGACAAAGGGTCCGCAGATGATGTAGGGGTTCCCCTGGATTCGCGGAATCATCTTCAGCCGTTCGACGGCCACGGTGGAGAGGGGAGCGAGCACGGGTTCCCCGTTCTTGGTACGTCCGATCGCCAGCGTCCGCCGATCCCAGTCGACGTCGCGCCACTGGGCCCTCAGAAGCTCCTTCTTGCGAATCCCAGTGAGCAGCAGCAGCCAGAGCGCGTGGCGCGCATGCTCATTGAGCTCGCCATCGATAGCGCGCGCCAGTGCGGGCATCTGCTCGCGGGTCACGTACACCTTACGTTTGCGCTCCGGGAACTCCTCGATGCCGGTGCAGGGGTTCGGGAACCCCCTCGGGACGAGACCCCAGGTCTCCGCGCAGTGGTACATCTTGCGTACGATCTCGAGCAGTCGGTTCGCGGCGTAGGGACGCTGGGCACCGTACGCGGAGTGGATGTCGGCGATATCCGCCGGGGTGACCATCACCGCAAGCCGGGACCCCAGCTTAGGAACGAGGAGGCGGTTCAGGTACCGCTCGTCGGTGCTCCCGCTTTGCTTCTTGGGCTTCGCGTGCTTGCTCAGATAGACGTCGACGAGCGACTTCACCGTATTCGCCGCCCTCAAGGCATCACCGTCCGCCTGAGGATCTTCCCGGTCTGCGACCTGGCCGAGAAATGCGCGCGCCTTCCTGCGCGCGTCCGAGAGTGTCAGTGCGTCTGCGCGGCCGAGATTGGCGAGCCGTTTGCGATGGTTCACCCGATAAGTGACCACGTACGCCCGGCGACCGGACGGATACACCCGCAAACCGAAACAGGGGATCTCCTCGTCCCAGTAAATGCATTGTGCGTTTTTCTCGCCGAAATACGGCACAATTCGCACGGTGTCTTGCCGGAGCTTTGCAGTGGACATGGGGGATTCGAACTCGCCTTTTGAGTGACCATTGAGTGACCAACACCGAGGGTACTCGGGCGCATCCCGACCTGCAATAGCGCAGAGGTCAAGTTGTAAGTGATTGAAAAGACAAGAGTAGCGAAGTCAGGCGAAGCGTGGCGAAGTCGGCGTAATTGGCTACGAACCATGAGGTCGGGAGTTCGAATCTCTCCGGGCGCGCCAATTCTCTCGGCAATGCATGCAAGCGCCGGCCGGAACACGGCAATGAGAGTTCCGGCGCGCAATCTGTGCGCTGGACGGCACCCTTCCTCGGCGACTTTGAATTACCATAATCGGCACGCATGCGCCTGAGACACATCTCATTTCTCTTCGCGGCGGTATCGCTGCTCGCCACGCTGCCCGCCCGGGCCGAGTGGGCCGCGCTGGCGCGCCTGCAGCGCCAGGGCGCGCTGGTATCGGCAATGGCAGTGGATCTGGGCACCGGGAAGGTGATCCAGCAGCTCGATCCGGACCAGCGCCTCACGCCCGCCTCGCTCACCAAGCTCGCCACGGCGGCCGAGGTGCTGCAGGAGTGGCCGCCCAACGAGCAGTTCCAGACCCGCCTGCTGTCGGCGCAGCCGCTTGAGGGCGGTGTGCTGCGGGGCGATCTGGTGCTCGCCGGCGCAGGGGATCCGTCGCTCGACGACCGGTCCTTGTGGGAGCTCGCGGCCGAGGCGCGCGGAGCCGGACTGCACACGGTCACCGGGGCGCTCGTCGTCGATCCGCTGCCCTTCGGCACGGTGGCCTGCGCCAATCACGACCGCTGCGCCGCGCTGGTGCGCAGCGACAATGCCTACAACGCACCGCTCTCGGCGATCGGCGTGGATTTCGGGACCTGGTGCGTGCGGGTCGTGCCCACCGCGCCGTGGACGAACGCCCGCGTCGGCGGCTGCGGCGTGACGCATCTGCCGATCACGGTGATCGGTCATATCCGCACCGTGCCGCGCGGCTACCGCCAGACGTTCTGGGTGGAGCGGCGCACTCAAAACGGCGAGGACACGATCGCGGTGGGCGGAGACGTTCCCATGGGGGACGGCCAGCGCGTCTATCGCGCCATGTCCGATCCGGCGCGCGGCACAGGACTGCTGCTGAAGGAGGCGCTGCGCGAGATCGGGGTGCAGGTCGAGGGCCCGGTCGTGGTGCGCTTCGATCAGCCGCCCGCACATGCGCAC
>JAKAFQ010000558.1 GCA_021817875.1 Pseudomonadota bacterium | reverse complement strand
TCGGATGATCAATGACGTCCCCTTAGGAAGGAGCGCCTGAAGCACGTCACGGCGGGGCAAATCTTCGGCGAAGGAATGATAAACCGCCCATCCGACTTGCTCATACCGATCGAGGCGGGCGGTGGTTACACTAACTTCATCGCGCTCACCTCGCCCCGGCATTGCGGCCAGCACTTCGAAGAGCAACCGCATGCTGAGCGGTGTCACCAGGTAGCGGTCGGTGTAATCCGCCAAACTTACCCCGTGCATCTTCATCGCATCCAGAACCCTCGGACTCTCTCGCCCGACCAGATTCCAGAACCTGCGACCGAACTGCGTCACAGGGCCATCGAGGTGGTTCGCCAGGCGCAGCAGCCAAGCGTTGCCCGACGAAAGGGGAACGAGGCGGCCGCTTTCGATATCGTGCATGTCCGGCAACGCCGGCATCGGCCCACGAACGAGGACGATGCGTTCGCCCCGGCCCCATGCAGCGCCTGGAACGGAATCGGCGGGATCAGGTGCGGCAATCGCGATCGGACCAGCCGATCGCTCCGCAACGGCAAGAATTGGGGCGCCTTTGGCGACCGGTAGAGAAGCAGTCTCGGCGAGAGACGCATGGCCGGCAAGCCGGTAAAGATCGAGCCTCTGTGCGATCTCCACCGTCGGGTCGGTCAACACGGTACTGTCGATCACCAATCGAGCGCGGACGCCAGCCTCCTTCAGCCGCGCAAGAACGCCGTTCAAAGGCCACGCCGGAAAGTCCCACTCGATCGGCTGGCCGTGCAGGAACACCGTGACGGCGGACAGCGCACCTGCGCGCCGCTGCCGCTCCAGCCAATCAACCAGCGGGGCCTCGAGGAGTCGCGTTTCTGGCCCGAGCACGCGCAAGGCGTCCGGCAGCTTGAGTCGCGTGTGAAGCTCTCTGGCCAAATCAAGCCCGCCGCGCCGGTCGAGCTGGTCCCCGGCAAAGCTGAGATCAGGGCGAAGCACGCAGGCCGGACACCCATTCTCACAGTCCTGGACACACTCGAGCCGTTGCGTTGCGCGGGACAGACAACCCGAAAACCAGTCTGGTTCGGCAAGCCGTGTGACAAGACCAGCGCCCTGCGCCGCGCGATCGTGCAGAAGAACCGACCGGCGCGCTTCCCCCGCAGCTCCTTTGGAGGCGCCGACGGCAACCCCGACCTCGCGTACGTCGGCTCCAAGACGCTCGGCAAGGGCTTCGCGCAACGCAGCCGCGAGCGCCAGCCCAGCCGCCCCTGACGCGCCCGCTGCCAGCTGCAACTCGAACACGTCGGTCCGCGCGGCATGCACGAGCCGGACATGGCGTTGGACCCGCTGCGGCTCCAGGCCTCCGGGACAATACCCGTTGACGACCTTCACCTCACGGCTGCTCGCTAGAGGCGTGTGCTTGCGAATGGCGTCAGGCATCGGCGTTGCGGCATGCGGCGTCTCTTCTTCCTCGGCCACAGCACGCCCGCAGGCAAGACAAACTGCATAGCCACAGCCGTTGGCGCCAGAACTCAATGTCACCACCTGCCCGACCGGGTCGGCACGAAGCCGGCCGGCCTGCGGGTCCGGCAGAGCCTGCCATGGCGCACCTGCCGCCTCGATCCGTGGGAGCTGATACGGGACGTGGCCGAGGCTCTCGTAGCCGGTATGGGGCGTGCGGCGGCCCAGGAAGCCCGAGGGCCGTAGTGTGCGGTGCGATGCGGGCGTCGGTGCTTCGCACGCTGGGCAAGCCTCCGGCGCCAGGCGGGTAAGGCCGAAACCGTGGCACTGGCGGCATTCCCAGAACCACTGGAGATCCTCGAGCCCCGATGCATCGGCCCTGGCGCTCCAGGCCGGCAGCACGCCTTCGCTCAGATGCACGAGTCCATCGACCACCACCTCGGCGCCGGGAGCGTATTCCCGGATCGCAACGTCAAGCGTGCGCGCCGGGGCCCCCCGGGGCTCCCCGAACGCGATGGGCCCGTCGGCTTGGTCACGCTCGTGGTCATGGCCAGTCAGGTGATCGAAACAGACCACATCGACTGGGAACCCATAGGACGGGGTGAAGCCGCGCCGCGCTAGCTCGCTCAGCAGAAATTCCCCGCGCATGCGCTTCGCGCGATTGGTGAAAGCGGATTTCAGCTCCGGATCGGTCGTGGCAGTGGCGCGCGACAGCAATTCGCCGTATTCCGCTCGCCAATGGCCCAAGAGCGCTTCCAGTGCTTCTGCCGTCGCGCCCGCAAGAGCGACGGGGGAGCGACCGTCGAGCGCAGTGCCTCGGGTAAGCGCGTCAAGGTGACCGAAAAGCTCCTGATCATGGTTCTGCCAATCACTGAGCCAAGCGATGAAGGCGTCGACGAGCGCGTCCCCTGCCTCCGGGTTGTCGGCTGCTTCGGTGGCGCCGAAAAACGCGCCCGTCGACGTTCGAATACTGAAGCCTTGGGGACAGGCACGCAGAAAGACTCCAAGCAAGGCGGCATGAACGTGACGCGCAACCAGGGAGGGACTGTCCAGGCGCACCGCGGGCGCCGAGATCTCCGTGGCAAGGTAGCGTGCCGGCCCCTCGAATGCGATCAGGTCCCAGGGAAGATCGCGGCAGAAAGTCGCGGCGAACGCGAACGCCTCGCCCCGTCTTCCGGCGCGTCCTACGCGCTGGCGGTAGTTCGACAGCGACGGCGGCACGTTCGAGTTCACGACGAGCGCCACGTTCGGGATATCTACCCCCATCTCCATCGTCGTTGTGCAATTCAGGACGTTGATGAGGCCGTCCTTGAATCGGTCCTCGTAGATCTCCAGCACGGGGCGGGGGATCTGCGCCGAGTGCTCCTGCGCCCGTAGGAATGGGGGATACTCGGCTACGCGATCATGCAGGTCGGTCCAGAGACCTCGGGACCGCAGGGCCGCGATCCCAGGGGTCTCCGCGCACCATCGGCGAACATCGACGCGTTGGTCGGGAGCGAGCCCCCCCGCGTTGGCGACCGGCAGGCTGGGAAAGTGCACTTGTGTCAGCGTCCGCGTCGGATCATAGGGCGAGCGGCCGGCGGGCGAGTAAGCGAAGATCCGTCGTGTCACCGGGCAGAGCCAGGCCTGACCAAGCCGTGCGACGCCCGCATTGCGGAAGTCGAGCCGATAAGCGCCGCGGCCAACGTCCCGGGCGGCTGTGGTCGTGATCAGCTCCCAAAGCGCCGAGAGCACCTCACCGGCCCGGTCCTGGTCCGTGGGGTTTTCCCAATCCCCCCCGATCAGGGCGTAAACCAGCCGGTGCAGGCGCGAAGGATTTCCCGGCTGCGGCTTCGGACCGGGCCAAGGCCTAGTACCCTCGGGACGGTCCTGTGGCGCGAGGCCAGGAGAGCAAATCGCGCGCAGCCGTCCCCCTCGGGGGGCCACCCACCGAACCATCCAGTCCGGCGAGATATCGACCGCCAGATTGTCCCGGAATCCAAAATCGATCGCTGCCAGCGCGAGGCCGATCCAGCCGTCTTCATCCACCCCGGCCTGCAC
>JAKAFQ010000557.1 GCA_021817875.1 Pseudomonadota bacterium | reverse complement strand
CTGCCCGAGCTGGGCGGCCTCGTGCAGCTCGGTGCTGACATAGAAAGAATGATACGCATTGGCGAAGGCGGCCGCGCTGACGCCGTGCCGCTCGGCAAAGGCTTCCTGAAGCGCGAAGGTCTTCGCCTGGGTATCGCCGACCATGACGTTCTCATCGCCCCCCGTCGCCTGCTCGATCCGGTGGAACGTGTGAAACGCCTGCTCGACCAGATCGTCCCGGCCCAGCGCCTCCAGAGTATAGAACAGCCGGGCATCGGCCACCTGCAGCGGTGCCCACATGACCGGCACGCGCACGAACTGCACGTAGGCCGGCTTGGTCTTGCGCCAGGCGAGCAGATAGGGCTCGAGAGCATGGCAGAACGGGCAGGCCAGGTAGAAGAATTCGAGGACCTGCACCTTGCCCGGGGGCGCGTTGGTCGGCTGCGCGGGCGAGAGGACCGTGTAGTTGACGCCGGGCTTCCACAGGCTGCCGGGAGGTGGCACAGGCATGTGCGCGGCGGCCCCCGCCGCCATGCCGAGTGCGAGGAGCAACGCGAGCGGACGGAATTTGCGGATCACTGCGGACCTCACTGACTGTGTGTATACCGGTGGACCTGTCCTGTCGGGCGATGCCCCGTCCCCGCTCGACGCTTCGCGCGGTGACCCTCAGCCCTGGTGGTCGTGATCCCATTTGGCGAGGAAATTGATCAGCGAAATGAGCTGATTCTCGCCGCCGGCCCTGGCGACATTGGTGCGATACCGCCCGTCGATGATGATGGTCGGTACGGCCTGGATCTCGTAGATTTGAGTGATCTGCTCTGCCTGCTGCAGCTCGGTATTGACGTCGAAGGAGTTGTAGGCGTTTTCGAACGCGGTGGCGCTGATGCCGTTGCGGGTGGCGAACGCTTCCTGCAGCTGCAGCGTATTGGCGGGACTGCTGCCGACCAGGATGGATTCGCTGCCGGTCTGCGTCTCGAGGTTGTGTATGAGGTCGAATGCCTTCTCGACCAGATCGTGACGATTGAGCGCCTCCAGCGCGTAGTACAACCGGGCGTGAGCCTGCTGGAGCGGGCCCCACATCACCGGCACGCGCACGAACTGGACGTAATCCGGCTTGGTCTTGCGCCAGGCGAGCAGGAAGGGCTCGAGCGCATGACAGTGCGGACAGGCGAGCCAGAACACTTCCATGACCTGCACCTTGCCCGGGGGCGCGTTGGTCGGCTGCGCGGGTGAGATCACCACGTAATTGACGCCGGGCTTCCAGCGGCTGCTCGTCGGCAGGGCGAGCGGACCGGGGGTTGCGGCGCCGGCCGCCGCCCCCGTGCTGCTCGATGCGCTCGCGGCGCCGCTGTTCCCCGAAGTCGGACTCGCCGTGGCGCCGGCCGACACAGACCCCGCGCTGGTCTGCGCGGACGGCACGCCAGCCGCGGAGGGCGGACTGGTCTGCGTCTGCCGCGAACCGCAGGCACACAGGGCGAGGAGGAGCGCGGCGGACAGAGCGAGCGTGCGGGTCATGGGCGGTCTTTCTTCGGATCTTCTGTCTTAATGCAGGCCTTGCACGTAGGACGCGACAGCCTGCATTTGCGCGGGCGTCAGGCGTTTGGCGATGGTGAACATGATGGCGCTGTTCGGCGTTGCGGTGAGCGCATCGGGACCGCTGTAGCGGGTGCCGTTGGCATAGCTTTGCAGCTGCGATACGACATAGACCGACTGCTGCGACCGGAGTGCCGGATAGCCGGCGGCCGGATTGCCGCGGCCGAGCGGCCCGTGGCACGCCACGCAGGCGGGCACATCGTGCTTCGGGTCGCCGGAGAGGTACAGGGCCCGACCGGCCTTCCAGAGGGTGGGATCTGCGGTGAGAACGGTCGGGGTCTGCGCCGCGAAGAACACCGCCAGGTTGTCGATGTCCTGGTCGGTGAGGGTCTGTGCCATCGGGTCCATCACCGGATTCTGGCGTATCCCGGCGCGAAACAGGTGTAGCTGCTCGACGATATAGATCGCATTCTGGCCGGCCAGCCGTGGGAAGGTCGGGACGACACTGCTGCCGTCGGGACCGTGGCAGGCAAAACACACCGCGGCTTTGGTGGCACCGGCCTGCACAGAACCGTCGACGTACGGATCTGGCGTCACGGCGGGCGGGCCCGCCGCTGGAGCGGCGGCCGCCGTCGCAGGAGCCGTCGCAGGAGCCGTCGCAGGAGCCGTCGCGTTCGCGGGCGCTCCGGCGCGCGCGAGCGTCGGGGCCAGCGCGGCCAACGCCGCCATCACGACCGGTACGGACACGAACAGGATTCTTTTCGCCATGGTGCGCTCTTTACTCATTTCAACCCGTGATGCGAAAGGCGGGGATTGTACACTACGGCCGTGGCTCGATTGTCCCAAGCGCAGTTTCTGCTCAGTGCCGCCGACCCGGCGCAGTTTCCCGCCGACTTCGGCGCGGAGGTCGCCTTTGCCGGTCGTTCGAACGCAGGCAAGTCGAGCGCCATCAACGCCCTCGTGGGCCGCCAGGGTCTGGCACGAGCGAGCAAAACGCCCGGGCGGACCCGGCTCATCAACTTCTTCGAGATCTCGCCACAGACGCGGCTGGTCGATCTGCCCGGCTACGGCTATGCCAGTGCGCCGGAGAGCGAGCGGCGCGCCTGGCCGCTGCTGCTCGAGGCGCTGCGACGGCGCAGCTCGCTGAAGGGGATGTTCGTCATCGTGGATGCGCGGCGTGGGATCACCGCGGGCGACAGAACTCTGCTCGAGTGGGCCGGTCCGCACCACCGGGCGCATGTCCTGCTGTCGAAGTCGGACAAGCTGAGCCGTCACGAGGCGCGCCAGGCGCTGGTGGCCGCCGCCGCGGCCCTGGGTGAAACGGCATCCGTGCAGTTGTTCTCCGCGCACACCCACGCCGGCCTGGACGAGGCCCAACGCATGCTGTCCTCCTGGCTGGAGGAGAGGGCTGAAGCCGGAGCATAAAAATACCCCGATGGCCGCGAGGCCACCGGGGCAGACTAACCCGGCACAGGTCTCGTGTGAACCGGGTTTTACCCGCTCAGGGAGGGAAGCGGGGAGTGCCTTGGCACTCGACAAATTCGACTGACCCCTGCTACGAAAGTTCCCGCTGCGCACCGCAGGAATTCGCAGGACTCATCGCCGGGCTTTCCGACCGCGGAGTGCGGTCAAGCGATATCCGATTTTGCCTCTTCCCGGTCCCTCCCGGTCCCGGCCCGGATCTTCAGCGCGGCATCTCACTCAGGATGTCCGGTTTTTTCTCAAGCGTGCTCCGCAGACGCCAGAATTTCCGGCGACACCTTTGCACCTGCGAGAGTCTCATGTAAGACTGAGTCTACTTTTGGCCCGCGGACAGGTGAAAACCCGACATGCCGATTCCCGGCCCGCGACGCTTTCGCGGCGGCGGACGCTGGAGTTTCTGGAGCGGCACCTGAGCGGGGAGGGTACGGGGGTTCAGGAGGAGGAGGAAGGAGGCTGAGAGGGCGATGCTGAAGCTGT
>JAKAFQ010000556.1 GCA_021817875.1 Pseudomonadota bacterium | reverse complement strand
CGAGCCGGCGCCCTTGCCCGCGCGCGACGGCGGCTGGCACAGGCCGCAGACGTAGTCGGCATTCAGCTCCAGCTTGTGGACGAGGTAATGCCCGCCGCAGTCGCTGCAGGCCGTGGTCTCCAGGAACACGCCCAGGAAGCGCAGCAGCGTCCATGCGCGCGTCAGGCTGAGCACCGGCTCGAGGCCGTTGGCGCCGACGTGCTCGAGGTACAGCCGGTAGGCCTTGATCAGCGCGCCGATCCCGCGCAGGTCCGTGTGGCGCACCAGGTAGCGGTGGATGTCGACGAACAGCGAGGCATGGATGTTCGGCCTCCAGCTCAGGAACCAGTCCGCCGAGAACGGCAGCATCCCCTTGGGAGGCGACGCCCCCTTGACCTCCTTGTACAGCTTTAGCAGCCGCTCGCGGCTCAGCTTCGTTTCGGCCTCAAGCAACTGCAATCGGGCCCCCAGCTCAATCAGCTCGATGGCGAGCTCGATCTCCCGTGCCTCACGTACGACGCTCCTGGCCTTCACGTTGCCCCGTCCGCTCAGGCCATCGCTTCGGCCGGCTGGCCGGTCATCAGGATCGCGGCGTGCGACTGCGGCATGCTGCGCGGGTTGGCGTGGCTGGCGAGCAGCCCGAGGAGCGCCCGCTCGTCGAAGCGCAGACGGAACATCAGCATCTCCGAAGCAGCCATCTTCAGGATCTGCGCCGGCGTCAGGCGCTCCAGCACATCGGCGAACTCCTGGCCGACGCCCAGCCGGTAGAGCGCGGCGTCGCGGTCGGCGCGCAGCATCTGCTGCGCGATCATCAGGTATGTCAGGTTGAGCTCGTGCAGCTCGTTCCTCAGCTCGGCATTGTTCATTTTTCCCCTGCGAAAAAGGCGGCGGTCCCCGAAGATGCGCGACTCACACCGCGTGGGGCGAATGCTGAGACAGAGTTCAGGAGACGCGGAATCGGCCTTTGTCCAAATTTTTTGTTGCCTGACCTTCCAACCGCCTTGTAGGAATTTTTCCTATACGCGCGGCGGGTGCGAATTGCGCGGCAAGGCCGGCTCTGTTGGCTTCCTGGGATATCTCAGCTGCCCTGTCCATGCCGGTGCGCGGAGCCAGCGGGCGCCGTCGCCGAGCCTCAGACATGATCGAGGGATGCCTTGACCCGGACGGCGAACTCTTCAAGCGCGTCCTGATCGATGCGCAGCACCGGCAGCACCCACTCCGCAGCGCCCGCCCACTCGCGGCAGACCGTCCCGGTCGCCGCGCAGTAGATCCGCTCGGCGGCCAGACCGACCGCCACCAGCAGGCAGGATTCCGGTTCGGCCTGGTCACGCGCGAGGGCCGAGGCGGCGATCTCGTGGTGATCCAGGATCGCGCCGCACACGGGCCCCGAGAGTTGCCAAGTGCGCGCCAACTGCGCGCCGATGCGAGAGTGGTTGATGCCATAGCGCCGGCTCTCAAGACTGGGGACTGCGGCCCCGGCGGCGAGCGCGGTGCCTTCCATGATGTCGCCGTAATCGGCAAAGCGCCGCAGCATGAGCGCCATGTCGCAGTCGCGGAACAGCACGTAGGTGTGCGCCAATTCCGCGTTGGCAGCGCGCGTCTCGCGCGAGACTAACGCCGCGATCAGCGCGCTGGCCGTCGAGGCCTTCCAGTAGCGCTCCATCCCGCGGCCGGCGGCGGCGGGGAACGCCTGGCGCAGCAGCAGGCCGGTCACCAGCTGCGTCACCGCGCGGATGCCAAGCAGCGCAAGCGCCTGATGCACCGAGGCCGCCTTCGTACGCAGGCCGTAGAACGGTGAATTGGCGATCCGCAGGATCGCTGCGGCGAGCCCGACGTCCCCGGTGACGAACCGGCCGATACGCCGCGCGTCCGGCTCATCGGCGCGCGTTTCGCGCAAGAGCCGGGTCAGGATGACAGGACAGGGAGGGATCCCGTTCTCATGTGCTATTTCCTCGGCACTACGGTCCAGGGTCTCGGTGCCGTCGTCTAGCATGGTCCCTCGCTGGCGGCGCCTCAGCGTGACCCCGAGGAAAGGTAACGACCGCGGCGCGCCGGCGGCCGATTCGCGGGATTGTGGATGCGGCGCTGCGCGCAATGGAGGAGACGTTTGCGGCGATGTACGCCGACTCTGGGCGCGATTCGATTCCTCCGGAGCAGCTGCTGCGAGGGCTGATCCTGCAGTCGCTCTACGGTCTGAGAAGCGAGCGGCTGCTCTGTGAGAGCCTCGGCTACAACATGTTGTTTCGCTGGTTCGTGGGCCTGAGCCTGGACAAGAAGCCCTGGGACCACTCGACTTACACCAAGAACCGCGACCGGCTGATCGAGCACGAGGTCGTGCGCGAGCTCTTCGAGCGGGTGCTCGAGCAGGCCAAGGCGAAGGGGTTGCTCTCCTCCGAGCACTTCTCGGGTCGGTGTCGAAACCCATCGCGAGCGGTCCTTTGAGCAGGAACGCTCCCAAGCGACGCTTATGAGCGGAGGTGAGTTTGGCAGTAACCGTCCGGACATCCCCGTCATTGCGGATGTGTTCGGTCGATGATACGTGAGACGCTGCTTAGGGGGCGGGCTGCCAGCGGAAGGGCAGAAGCTCGGCGACGCGATTGATCGGGTGACAGGGAAGCCGGCGCAGCACGTCGGCGAGGTAAGCGAAGGGCTCCACGCCGTGGAGCTTGCAGCTCTGGATGAGCGAGAAGGCGATTGCGGCGGCGCGCCCGCCGCAATCGGCGACTGACCACTCAGGTCCCGATCTTGCGCTCGCGTCCCGGGCCGGACGTGGGCTTTGCGCTCGCCCAGGCGCGCTGGGGCCTCATTCCGGCCTGGTGGAAGGAGACTACGCCCTCGCAGTCCACGTTCAACGCCCGTTCCGAGGACGCCGCGTCGAAGCGCGTGTGGCGCCAGCCCTATCGGCACTCGCGCTGCCTTGTGCCCGCCGTCGGCTGGTACGAGTGGCGCTCGGTCGAATCGGTGGACGAGAAGACCGGCGAGGTCCGAAAGTCCAAGCAGCCCTACTTCGTCCACCCGGGTGACCGACGCCTGATCGCCTTCGCGGGCCTCGTAAGCGTGTACCGGCCTCCGACGCGGCCGTGGAACTGAGCTGCGCCATCCTCACCCGCGCGGCGGCCGGGGGGCCGGCAGCCGAGATCCACGCTCGGATGCCCGTGGTGCTTCCCCGGGGACGAGCTCGAGCGCTGGGTCAACGCCGAGCTCACGGCTGCCGACGAGATCGGGCGCGTGATCGAGAGAGCGCGGGCCGACTTCCGGTACTACCCCGTCGGCACGCGACTCAACACCGCCAAGGTGGACGACAAGGACCTCGTCCGCCCGCTGCAGTAGGCACAGCCATTCGCGTCGATGGCGCGACAAGCTCCAACCCAGATTACAGTCAGTCGGGCGCCGGTGCTCACGCTCTGGGCGGCCGTGGTCGCCGAGCGGCTGTGCTTTGACTGGGCCGAGGCGCTCACGATGGGCCGTGCTGGCCGGCGACAATTTTCTTGA
>JAKAFQ010000555.1 GCA_021817875.1 Pseudomonadota bacterium | reverse complement strand
GTATCGCATGAGGGGAGAGGGATTTAAGGACTACGCCGCGGCGGGCTTCGATGTGCACTGGGAGATCGAGGAGGCCGAGGAGAAGCTCTCGAAGTGGCTCGACTCCTATCCCGAGATCGACCTGTGGCATTGCTGGACGGAGATGAACCCGCTCGAGCTCGTGGCGCTGCCGGATGCGGTCAAGGGGAAGAAGTTCCAGTCGGCCTATTCCTCGGTGACGCTCGGCGGGCGGGAGATCTGCGCATTTGGGATCAATGCGGCCCTTTCCTACCAGGACCAGTCGACGGGCGCGGACATTCTCGGTGAGGTGATGCATGTCCTGCATGTGGAGCACCCGGAGATCTTCCGATGCATTGCGAATCAGGTGCACGATGAGCTCGTGCTGCACGTGCCGAAGGACAAGGGACTCGAGTACCAGCAGATCGTCGTGGACGTGATGATCCGAGCCGCGGACCGGTTCCTCGCCCCTTACGGAGTGAAGACGGAAGTCTCCCCGACGCTGGATGCGGTCTGGAAGAAGGACTGATCTAGGCTTTACATAACCACCCCCGGGCGTTTCGTCCGGGGGTTTTTTCGTCAGGCCCTCGCTATAGACCCTCAGGTCAACACACGAGGACTGAGGATGTTTCGAAGAAACCGCCCAGTCGGGCGGAGTTTATCGGCTCTGTTCGTGCTCGCTGCCGCAGCGGCATGCGTGACGGCGCACACCGCGGAGTGTGTGCGGATCGGGTGGGTTCCCCCCGTGACCGTGCTCCCGAGCGTGCCGCCCGGGGCAGTAGCCGCCTCGCATTTTATCTCGCGCCGCTACCGGGTTCCGCCGGCGCGCGCACGCCAGATCGCCCGGGTCGCGTTTCGAGTTTCCCGGGAACACCGGCTCGACCCGTATCTCGTCCTGGCGGTGATCGCGGTTGAATCGAGCTTTCGGCCGCGCGTCGTGAATCACTACGGCGGTGCCTACGGGCTGATGCAGATCGCCGTCGGGGTGCACGAGCGGCGAGTGGCGGCGGTAGGCGGGCGCAAGAGATTGTTCCTGATCGCGCCGAACATCCGGATCGGGGTGGCGCTGCTGGCGCAATACGGCGCACGGGCGCGCTCGCAGGTCAGACACGCGTTGTGGCGCTACTCGGGCGGAGAGTTCGGGTATGCCCGCAAGGTGCTGAGAGTGCGAGAGGCGCTGCAGCGCGAGGCGGAACATCTCTAATCGACACGGCGGGGTCTCCCCGCCGTGTGTTTTTGCTCAAGCGAGCGAGCGGGCGATGTCGGCCGGCGTGAGGCTGGATCTCGAGATGAGGCGCTCGAACATCTCGTAGCTCCCAACATATTCGGACTCGAGCCCCTCGGCGCTCATCATTTCCTGCAGCGTCTTTCCCGCCGCCTCGAGGACTTTCCAGCTGCGTACGCTGCCATCGGGTTGCTTCTCGAGCGCCAGCATCTCGCGGTTGTTCGTAGCCCAGAAGACTGCGCGGACGCGGTCTCCCCTGACCAGGAAGGTGGCATAGGTGTAGAGCGCCTGTTTCCAGGGCGTATCGGCCGGCGCCTGCTGGATCTCGCGACTCAGCAGAGCGCGGGAATTGAGCGGAAAGCCTTTCGCTTCGAGGCCACGGCAGAGTGCGGCCAGGCGCTGCGCCATGTGCTCGTCGCGCTCATCGTCCACCAATGAGAACCGGCCGATCAGGTGCTCCTTCCAGAAAAGCAGCCCCTTGGCATCGCGGGTCAGGTGCTCGATGTTTCTGAAGAACTCTTTACGGTACGTGCCGCGCGTGATGCTCTCGTGGAGCCATTCGATCACGTCAGCACCGTCGTTCGAGACGGCCTCGTTGAGCGCCTTGCGCACCAGGCGACGATGCGGCTCGAGGAGCGCGCGGCCACCCTCGGTGTGCTCGAGGATTGATTTTATTTTGCTGTACGGAACCACTGAATCAGCTCTCGGACGTTCCCCTAGATCCTGTGCGCAGTATAGCGAGGCACCCACTACTGGCTGTGCGGTTTAATCCGACGCCGGTTCGGATTTTTGGCCCGGGCGATTCGCTATCGGTAGGGGAGGACATAATTTCAAGGGGTAGGAGCGGTGGATTACTTCTTCGTTCTCGGGGCGAGAGACCCTGAGATGCAAGAGATCTCACGCGTCCTCGACGCGGATGGGATCAAATGGGCGAGCGCAACGACGTGCGGGCATACCGTCAACAGCGCTGAGGCCTATCAGGCCACAGGCGTAGCGGGATTGCTGCCGCCGGCGCCGCGGCAACTGGTGTTCGTCGAGTGCGACGTGCTCGGACTGAATCCGACCGATGTCTGCGATCACCACAATCCGGGCGACCCGGGCTACGACCGGCAGCCGGATCAGTACCTGCAAGGTTCTTCGCTGGGCCAGGTTCTCACCCTGCTTGGGAAAGAGCCGACGCACGAGCAGCGGATCATTGCCGCTGCCGATCATTGTCTGACGCATGCGTATCGCGGGGAGTGCCCGGGCGTTGACCCGGAGGAGCTCGCAGATTGGCGCGAGCGATCGCGGGCAGCGCGCTTCGGGCTGACGCACGAGGAGATCCAGATGCGCATCCGGATCGCAACGAAGGCGCTCGAGAGGGCCGAGCGGATCAAGATCGCGGATGAATGGGTCGCGTGGTTCCCGGACAAGGGCGTCGCGCCCTACGAACTCGCGGAGGCCTCGGCTCGCCTCGGCGTGCCGATCGCGTACATCACGTATCTGGATCCGCAGCGCAGCCCCTATCGGGCAAAGAGCGGCATCAAGAATGCACGGCCGGATACGGTTCGGGCATGGATGAGGGAGTGCGGGCTCGAGCGCGTTTACGGCTCGCCGGTGCGTGGCTACGCGAGCGGATACGCTTCGTAAGGCCGGTATTTTTTATCCTACGAGCGCGGGTTTCCCGCGCTCTTTTTTTGCCCCCACATCTGCCCGTCGCGACGGGGAAATCCTCCGCTGGCGCTCGCTATAGACCGCTAGGTCATTAATGGAGGTGCAAATGGATCTAGGGGCATTTCTGAGCAAGATCTCCTCGGAAGGGCGCAAGTCTCCGGAGTGGTCAGTCTCAGCGGGAGAGATGATCCCGTACCCGTACTGGAACATCACCCGACGCAAGGCCTCGTTCGCGGTTGTGCGGACTTTCTCTGTCGACAAAGGCAGCGAAATCCACCATGTCTGCGTTTCGGTGCGACGCAATTCGAAGACCGAGCTCTCGTATGCGCTGTGGTGCGGGGACTCCTTCCTCGAGGGTAGAAAGGCGGTCACCGCGACGCAGGCGAGCGGGCGAGTGAAGAGCGCACTCGATGCGCTCAGCATTCCGAACAAGTTGACGCTGGAAGCGGAGATGATGAGCCGCTACGGCTCGCTTTCGCAGTCGGACCGGTGCGGATTCTGGAGCGATAAGACGTGCGCCCACACCCAACAGGTGCTCGGGACGATCACCGAGTCGGATCTGCGCGAGATGGCTGGGCAGCTCGAGGAGTATCTCGGGAGCA
>JAKAFQ010000554.1 GCA_021817875.1 Pseudomonadota bacterium | reverse complement strand
CGGTCGCGAAGGCCTCGGCGCCGAGGCGCTCGGCGTAACGCAGCGCGACGCCGAACTTGATCTCCCGGTTGCACAACACGTCCGGGTTGGGAGTACGTCCGGCGCGGTACTCGCCGAGGAAGTGTCCGAAGACCCGCTCGCGATACTCCCGGGCGAAGCTCGCCCGGTGCAACGGGATGCCGAGTTCGGCGGCTACCGCGCGGGCGTCCTGGAAATCCTGCGCCGCGGTGCAATAGTCGTCGTCCTCTTCCTCCCAGTTGCTCATGAACAGGCCGTGAACCTCCCAGCCGCGCTCCTTCAGCAGCAGTGCCGCCACCGCCGAGTCCACCCCGCCCGAGAGGCCGACGACGACACGCCTCATACTTCGAGGGCCGCCACCGTCGCCGCGGATTCGAGGTCGAGCCCGGCCACCGGCTCGAGCGGCGCGCTCCGGCCGGCGAGACAGTCCTCGATGCAGCGCAGCACCAGCGGGCTGCGCAGCGCCGGGCTGCGCAGGCGGATCTCATCGGCTGTCAGCCACAGCGTGCGCACGATGCCGGCATCGAGCGGCTGTCGCGGCCGATGGTCGCTCACCGACCCGATGAAAGCGAAGCGTTTGAACTGTCGGCCCGTGCGCGGATGACGCCACACGTACACGCCGAGCAGCCCGCTGGCGTGGAACTGCCAGGCGGTCTCCTCCCGCGCTTCACGCCGGACCGCCTCGAGCAGAGTCTCGTTGCGCTCGAGGTGCCCGGCGGGCTGATTGAGCACGAGGCGTCGTTCGATGCGCTCCTCGACGAGCAGAAACCGCCCGTCACGCTGCACGACGGCGGCGACCGTGATCTCCGGGGTGGCCATGGGGGGATTATAGCCACGAGGGCCCCACGCGAGGCCGGGGGAGGGACTCGCCGCGCCATTGCCCGGGGACGAGCGTTATCGGCGGGCGATGCGCAGCTCGCGCTCCGGAACGCACCCGTCCCAGAGTTGCTCGAACTCGTGCAGGTAGAGTCTCGCGACCGGGGGATTGTCGATGTCCGCGATGCCATCCCAGGTGTCCGAACGCAGCCGGTAGACGATGGCGCGACTGTCGGCGACGAGGTACGCGGACTGACTCTGTCGGGTCTGTGCCCCCGACGTGCGTACCTCGATACAGCCCGAGAGCCGGCGCGCCAGGGCCATGAACCGGTGTCCCTCGGCCGTGACCCGGCCGGGCTCGCTGAGCAGCACGCGCACCCGGGCGAAGGGGCGCGCCAGAACGAAGCACTTGATCACCTCGAGGAAGGCGCTCTGGTCGTACAGCTCAGGCTCGAGATTGGGAGTGTAGATGGACATCAGGCGCTGTGCCGAGGCGGCGACCTGACCGATTGCCGCGCGCACCTCGGCCAGCGTCGTCAGCACGGTCAGCGCCTCGACACTGCAGGGGGCGTCCGGCTGCTCCGATTCCGGCGAATAGCGCGCATGGGCCAGCTCGGCGAGCACGTCGTAATCGCGATGCGTTTCGGCACACACAGCGTCCCTCACCCTGGTCTGCACGGGAGACATGCGGCCATAGTAGAGAGTAGTGTGCGCCCCGCGGTGTCGAACCAGTCACAAATCAGGCGGCGCGCGGCCCGGGCGGGGCCGGCGCCCGCATCGGTCCCGAGGCTCTCCGGGGCCTCGATTTGTCATATTCCGCGGGCAAGCTCGGCCGCCAGTCCGGTGTAGCCGTCGGGCGTGAGCGCCTGCAGCCGGCGCTTGTCCTGTTCGGTGAGCGGCAGTGCCTCGATGAACTCCGCGAGCGCGCGCGCGTCGATCGTCCTGCCGCGGGTGAAGGTCTTGAGCTTCTCGTAGCCCTCGGGCACCCCCGCGGCGCGCAACACCGTCTGCACCGCCTCGCCGAGCACTTCCCACGCGCCGCAGAGGTCAGCGCCCATGCGTGCCGCGTCGGCATCGATCTTGCCGAGCCCGCGCCCGAGGGCGTGCCAGGCGATGAGCGCGTGGCCGAGCGCCACGCCGAGATTGCGCAGCACCGTTGAATCAGTGAGGTCGCGTTGCCAGCGTGACACCGGCAGCTTCTCCGCGAAGTGCCGCAGCAGCGCGTTGGCGATGCCGAGGTTGCCCTCGGCGTTCTCGAAGTCGATCGGGTTGACCTTGTGCGGCATGGTGGAGGAGCCGACTTCGCCCGAGGCGGCCCGCTGCCTGAGGTAGCCGAGGGAGATGTAGCCCCAGAAATCGCGGCACAGATCGAGCAGCACCACGTTGATGCCGCAGAGCGCATCGCAGTACTCGCCGATCCAGTCGTGCGGCTCGATCTGCGTGGTGTAGGCGTTGCCTGTCAGGCCCTGTGATTCGATGAACGCGCCGCTCAGCGCCACCCAGTCGAGCGCGGGCAGTGCCGCGTGCTGCGCGTTGAAATTGCCCACCGCGCCGTTCCATTTGCCGAGGATGTCCACCGCGTGCCAGCGCCGCTCGGCGCGGCGCAGCCGGGCGACGAAGTTGGCGATTTCCTTGCCGAGCGTGGTGGGGCTCGCCGGCTGGCCATGGGTGCGCGCGAGCATCGGCAGGTCCGCGTAGCGGTGGGCGAGCCCGGTGAGGTGCGCGATGCGCTCGGTCAGCGTCCGCGCGAGGCAGGCGCGCGCCTCGCGCAACAGCCGCGCGTAACTGATGTTGTTGATGTCTTCGGAAGTGCACCCGAAGTGAACCAGCTCGAGCGAGGCGGCGCCGGCGCCGGCGGCCGCAAGCTGCTCGCGGACGTAGTATTCGACCGCCTTGACGTCGTGGTTGATACGCAGCTCGATGGCCTTGACCGCCTGGGCGCATTGCGGGTCCGGGTCCCCGGCGAGCTGCCGGGCGCGTCGTCGTGCCGACTCCGGCAGCGCCGCTCCAGGCAGTTGCGCCACGCTCGAGGACAGGTGCAGCAGCCAGGCGGCCTCGACCCGCACGCGCTCGCGGATCAGGCCCGCCTCGGACAGCAGGGCGCGCAGCGGCTCGGTGGCCGCCCGGTAGCGGCCGTCGACCGGTGAGAGGGCGAAAACCGCGGGAAGATCGTCGCGAGGCGTGTCGCTCATGCGTTGCAGGGGAAGAAGTAGGGCTCGGATGCATTATGATAACGCATACCGTGCCGCGGCCGCAGGCGGCCCCCGCGGCACGGGTGGAGCACTGACCGGGCCACGGAGCCAATTGAATGACGAATTCCTTTCGAATCGAGCGCGACAGCATGGGCGAGCTCCAGGTGCCCGCCGAGGCGCTCTGGGGCGCACAGACCCAGCGCGCGGTACAGAACTTTCCGGTGAGCGGCCGGCCGATGCCGCGGGCCTTCATCGGTGCGCTGGGGCTGGTGAAGCAGGCCGCGGCGCGGGCCAACAGCCGCCTGGGGCTGCTCGAGGCCGGGCTCGCGGGGGCGATCGAGGCCGCCGCCGCCGAGGTGGCCGACGGCCGGCACGATGCGCATTTTCCGATCGATGTGTTTCAGACCGGCTCGGGCACCAGCACGAACATGAACGCCAACGAGGTGATCGCCGCGCTCGC
>JAKAFQ010000553.1 GCA_021817875.1 Pseudomonadota bacterium | reverse complement strand
AATGGCCTTCTTGCCCCTGAGACCCAGATCCATCGCGCGTTCCTCCGAGTGACAGTACGGACGGGCGGCACCGCAGGGTCGGTACCCGATGTGCGCAGCGCCCCCCGAGGCGGCGAGCCGTGCAGGCTCCAGCGGCCAGATTATAGGCGGTGCGGGCTCAAATACAATCAGGCTTGACTGTTTTTTTTACGGGGCACTTCAGGCACACTAGCCCCGGGGCTGCAGCGTCGCCGCCTACCCGGACGGCCCGCGGGCCGCGGCCAGACTTGCGTTGATTTCGCGCGGCAGCGGGTTGCGCCGCAGCGTCAGACCGCCATTTACCTGCAGCACCTGCCCGGTCATGAAGCACTCGTCCCCCGCCAGCCACAGCGCGCCATTGGCCACGTCCGCGGCCGTCCCGATGCGCCCGAGCGGGTACTCCTTGATGAAGACCGATTCCAGTCCCGGCATCTGCATCTCCCGGGCCGTCATCGGCGTCGCAGTCAGGCCGGGCGCGAGTGAGTTGACCCGCACGCCGCGCGCACCGAATTCGTTCGCGAAGCAACGCGCCAGCGACTCAGTCCCGGCCTTCGTGCCGATGTACGCCGCATGGTGGAACAGCAGGGCGTGCACCGACGCCGAGGAGGTGAGGATCACCGAGCCACCGCCGCAGGTGGCGATGGCATCGCAAAACACCTGCAGGAAGAAAAATGATCCCTTGAAGTGCAGATCCATCAGCTGGTCGATCTGCTCTTCGGTGGTCTCGAGCAGCTTGGCGATGAGCCCGAGCCCGGTGCAGTTCACGGCAATATCGATGCGCCCGAATGCATCGAGCGCCACCTGCGCCAGCGCGCGCAGCTGCGCCTTGGAGGTGATGTCACACAGAGCGAAGCGCCCGTCGAGCTGCGCCGCGAACTCGCGCAGCGGCTGCGCGTTGCGGCCGGCCACGACCACCCGCGCGCCCTCCTCGGCAAACCGCCGCGCAATCGCCTGTCCGATGTTGTCCTTGCCGGCCGCGCCGAGCACGACCGCCACCTTGTTCTCAAGACGTTTCATGATCCTTCGCCCCCTCCACAACGCTCAGCCCAAGAGGTGTGACCCGAATGACTTCTGATCTGTCGACATTGACCCGGCGCATCGGGGCGCTCGAGGATCGACTCGCCCTGCGCGAGCTGGTCGCCCGCTACGGTATCGCCGTGGACGACCGCGACATCGACACGCTCGAATCGCTGTTCACGCCGGATGCGGTCTTCCGTTCCCAGGACGGCGTGATGAACGCACGGGGACGGACGGCGATCATCGAGCAGTTCCACGGCCGGTTCGCCGCGCTCAAGGCCACCAACCACGTCGCGCACGACCAGCTCGTCGAACTGGACACGACTGATCCGGACCGCGCGAGCGGACTGGTGTCCTCCCACGCCGAAGTCTGGCGCAATAGCCAGGCGCTCATCGCCGCCCTGCGCTACCGCGACCAGTATCGCCGCCATGCGGGCCGCTGGTGCTTCGCCGAGCGCACCCTGTCGTTCCTGTATTACCTGCCGGTCGGCGAATACGCCGCAGCACTCGGCAGCCGGCTGCGCATGCGCGCCTATGGTGATCAGCGCCCGGCAGACTATCCCGAGGGCCTGCCGAGCTGGCGTCGCTACCATGGCGAGGACTGATCAAGCCTCGCTCATCCGCCGCTCGACCAGATTCGTGCTGCGGCAGGTGAACACCGTTTCGTCGCGCTGGTTGAGCAACGTGTACTGGTAGACGGTGACGCCGCGGCGCGGATCCTTGCGCGAGGGGCGCTTGCTCAGGCACCGGGCGTGGGCGCGCAACACATCCCCCGCCCGGACGGCCTGCGGGAAGCGCACCTCGTCCCAGGCGACACCGCAGATCCAGGCGATATCACCGCAGATCCGGTGATCCAGCTGACGCCATATCGCCATGGTGAAGATGCCCGAGGCGACGACGCCGCCGAAGATCGAGCGCGTTGCCGCCTGCGGATCGGCGTGAAAGTACTGCGGGTCGTACTGGCGCGCGAATGCCAGCAGCTCCGCCTCCGTGACCTCACGCGCATCCGACTCGCGCTCCTCGCCCTCGATGAGGTCCTCAAAGTAACGCATGCTCGCCACGCCTGCGCTCACTCCGTCCCGGTCACTGCACCGTCAGGGCGTTGTCGATCACGATTTCCGCTCCGTTGACGAAGCGCGACTCGTCGGATGCCAGGTAGACGACGAGGTTGGCCACGTCCTCCGGCTTGCCGAGGCCCCAGGGGGCCGCCTCGTAATCCTGCATCTTCATGCCGAGGGCCGCGTTCGCCTGCTGAACCATCGGCGTTTCGATCGCACCGGCGTGAATGGAGTTGCAGCGGATCCCGTACTTGTTCATCTGGCAGTGCACGGCGATCGACTTGGTCATCGCCCGCACGGCGCCCTTGGCAGCGCTGTAGGCGAAGAAAACGGGGTACCCGATGTGCGAGGCCACCGAGGACATGTTGATGATCGAGCCGCCGCCCGAGGTGCGCATCAGGGGAATGGCCGCCTTGCAGCCCAGGAAGACCCCCTCGGACATCACCGCGTTGGCAAAGCGGAACTGCTCGAGGGTGGTGGTCTCCGGCGTCGCGATCACGACCACGCCGGCGTTGTTGACGAGGACGTGCAGCGCACCGAAGCGCCGGCCACACTCCGCGATGACCTCACCCCAGCGCCGCTCATCACGCACGTCGTGGGTGAGGAAGGCCGCGCAACCGGGCTCGCGCGCGTTCAGTTCCTCGGCCAGCTCCTTGCCAGCGGTTTCATTGACGTCGGTCAGCAGCACGCGCGCGCCCTCGCGCACCAGCGCCTCGGCGTCCGCCCGGCCCAGACCGGACGCCGCGCCGGTCACCAGAGCCACTTTTTCGGCTAGTCGTTTCATGGTATTAGATCACTCGCTTGGCCAGGACCCGCTGGCGATGACGGAATCAGTCACGCTTGCTGATTTTAATCAGCTTTGACTATTTCAGTCAGCTTTGACTTTTTTTTCAAATGGGCGCACTGTAAACATGATCAAGAAGAATACCGCCAGCACGGACCGCGCCCTATCGCTCGCCAGAGCCGGCCGCGAGAGCGCCGATGAGGCGAGCTGGCAGGCGCAGAAGAGCGCGCTCACCCGCACGCAGATCATCGAGGCGACCATCCGCTGCTTTATCGAGCACGGCTACTCGCAGACCACGACCACCCTCATCGCCGAGAAGGCCGGCCTGTCGCGCGGCGCGATGCTGCACCATTTCCCCTCGAAGCTGGCCGTCGTGAGCGCAGCGGTGGAGTACCTGCACGCCAAGCGCCTGCGCGCCTTCCGCAAGGCGGTGAGCAAGCCACCCGTAGTCCGCGATCATCTGCGCCAGAGCCTGGATGCCTACTGGGCGCAGGTCCGCCACCCGATGTTTGTCGCCTTCTTCGAGCTCGCCGTTGCAGCGCGCACCGACAAGGAACTCGCGGCGATCCTCCGCCCCGCGCAGGAGTCGTTCGAGCGGGAGTGGTACCAGGCGGCCGT
>JAKAFQ010000552.1 GCA_021817875.1 Pseudomonadota bacterium | reverse complement strand
CCGGGCCGAAGCGGCCCTGGCCGGACGCCAGCTGATCGAGGAAGACATCGGGATCGACGTCGCGTTCACCTCGGTGTTGAAGCGCGCGATCCGCACGTTGTGGATCATGCTCGACGAGATGGATCGGATGTGGATTCCGGTCGAGCGCTCCTGGCGGCTCAACGAGCGGCATTACGGCGCGCTGCAGGGGCTGGACAAGGCCCAGACCGTGGCGCGCCACGGCGAGGAGCAGGTGAAAATCTGGCGCCGCAGCTACGATATACCGCCACCGCCGCTCGACGCCGAGGATCCGCGTCACCCGCGCTTCGATGCGCGCTACTCAGGAATCGCGACCGGTGAGATTCCCGCCGCAGAGTCGCTGAAGGACACGCTCGAGCGCGTGCTGCCGCTGTGGCACAGCCGCATCGCGCCGGAGCTGCGTGCCGGGCGCAACGTGCTGGTCGCCGCCCACGGCAACAGCCTGCGCGCCATGGTCAAGATGCTCGATGGAATGTCCGAAAGCGATATCGTCGAGCTGAACATCCCGACCGGTGTGCCGCTGCTCTACGAACTCGACGCTCAGCTGAAGCCGCTGCGCAGCCGCTATCTCGGCGATCCCGCCGCAATCGCCGCGGCGGCCGAAGCGGTCAAGCGTCAGACCGAGAAGAAAACCTGAGGCGTGAGGCGCGCTAGGCGGCCCAGTGGTCGTAACGCCCGTGGTGCTCGGCGGCCAGTGCGCTCATGCGCCGGCTGAACGCCTGGATGTCCGGCACGAGCAGCTGCATGGATTTCGAGGCGTTCAGGCTGTAGGGTAGATCGGTGTCGTCCTGGATGGGCTTCACGTCGACCTCGAAGCCTTCCTGCTCGAGCTGAAGGCGCACCGCTTCGCAGGCCTCCCGGTTGGGCAAGCCGAGGAAGAAATCCACCCGGTAGGCATTGAAGGGGTGATAGCCCTGCGTGCGCAGCCGGCCGACCATCATCTCGTCCCAGCTGTCGTGGCGGGCCAGACGCTCCTGACGGAATGCCCGCCGCAAGCGCACATAGAGCAGCACCAGGATGATGACCCCGCCGACGGCCAGACCGATGATCGCCTCAAGCACGGGGCGACTCCGCGTGAGCTGCGTAACTCACCGCTGTCACTCGTCGGGCGCGACGGTGACGCGCAGCCCATCGAGCTCCGGGGTGAAGTCGAGCTGGCAGGACAGGCGGGAGTTGTCCTGATAGTGGCTAAGTTCGGTGAGCAGCTCGCGCTCGTCGGACATCGGCTCGGGAAGGCGGCTCACCCACTGCGGATCGACGTACACATGACAGGTCGCGCACGAACACATGCCCCCGCAGATGGCGGCGACGCCGTACTCGAGGTCCCGCAGCGTCTCCATGAGCTTCAAGCCGGTCTTGCCCTCGACCTGGTGCTCCGTACCGTCACGGTCAATCACTCGCAGCAGCGCCATTCACCTACCTCTTAGCCGGGTTCGTTGCGTCAAAAAACGGGGTGTCACACGCTAGTGTGCCGGGTCGGCGCCGCTTGCGCCACTGCCCCGCCCGCGCTTGGTCCTAAAGCGGCCCGAGCACCTTCAGCACCAGGGCGGCCCGGCCGCCCTCGGCACGGCGGGACTCGAGGGTCGCGCGCACCGCCTCACGCACGGCGGCGAAGACCTGGTCGTACTCGCCGTACACCTGGGTGCTCAGGCTGCCCGGCAGCACCTTCAGCTCGCGGTGGGCGGAGAGCTGCTCGATAAACTCATGAATCACCGGCGCAAAGCGCTCGGCGAGCGGGTACAGGCTGATCTCCACCCCGACGTCCATGCCCGCCATTCTACCGTTGCGGGCGCGATGGGCTAGAATGGCCGCCCTTCGGCCCGGCCAGCGCATGGCCGAGCCAGGCGACAGAGATGCAGATGAGCCGCAAGATCCAGATCCACCAGGTGGATGCCTTCACCCTCGAGCGTTTCACGGGCAATCCCGCCGGGGTCGTCCTCGATGCCGACGGCCTCACCGACGCGCAGATGCTTGCCATCGCCCGCGAGCTGAACAATGCGGACACGGCGTTCCTGTTCGCCCCGGACGGCCCGGATCACGACGTCCGCGTGCGGTTCTTCACACCGCGCACCGAGGCCGGATTTGTGGGCCACGCCACCGTGGCCGCACACCACGTTCTCTCCGGGCGCAGCGCCGCCCCGGTGCGCCTGCGACAGAAGTCCAAGGCCGGGATCGTGGACATCGAGGTACGCGGCAGCGGCCGCGAGCGCCGCATCGCCGTCCGTCAGAATCCGCCCCCGCTCGGACGCGAGCTGAACGACCGCGAGCGGCTCGCCGTGCTCGACGCCCTGGCGCTTGCCACGGACGACCTCGATCCGCGCTGCCCGCTGCGCGTGGCCGGCGCGAGCAGCACGCGCCTGCTGATCGGTGTGCGCGGCGCCGAGCCGCTCAATCACCTCAAGCCCGACATGTCCCGGCTGACGACGCTGTCGGCCCAGATCGGCGCGGCGGGCTACTTCGTGTTCGCGCTGAAGCCGCAGGCGGGCGATCACCTGACCGAGTCGCGCATGTTCTGCCCGGCGCTCGGCATCGCCGAGGATCCGGTCAGCGGCAATGCGCACGGCCTGCTCGGAGTCTATCTGGTGCACCACGGGTTGCTCGCGCACGACCGGCGCAAGGCCGTGTTCCAGGGAGTACAGGGACGCTGGCTGCAGCGACCCGGTCGGGTGGAAATCGAGCTGGAGATGACCGGTGGCGTGCCATCCGCCGTATGGATCATCGGCCAGGCCGTCTCGGTGTTCCAGACCGAGATGACCCTCGACTGAACCGTACCGGCCCGGCGTAGCGCACCACGCCGCCGGCGAGCTCAATTTCGTGCGTGACGCAGCGCGGCCACTCGGAGCGGCGGTGCACGACGATCACGACCGCGACGCCCTCACCGGCCAGACGCTCGATGCGCATCTGCAGCGCGCTCTGCGTCGGGCCATCCAGCCCCGCGAACGGCTCATCGAGCAGCAGCAGCTTCGGCTGGCCGACCCAGGCGCGCGCGAACAGCACACGGCGCAGCTGCCCGTATGACAGCTCCCGCACCGCGCGCGCCGCGAACGGCAGCACGTCGAATTCGCGCATCGCGCGGCGTGCCGCCGCACGATCAGCCGCGTTCGGTGCCTCGTTCAAGCCGATGCTGGCATACCGGCCGGACTGCACGACTTCGGCGACGGTTAGGTACGGGGGATGGTCGGCCTGCAGGTGCGGGGCCACCAAGGCCACGCGGCGCTGAAAGACCTCGAGCGGCACGCCCGGCTCGATCCCGGCGCGCTCGATCCGCCCGCCGCAGGCCACACCGTGATCACCGTACAGTGTACGCACCAGCGTCGTCTTACCCGAGCCATTGCGCCCGTGAACCAGCCAGCACTCCCCGGCGCGCACGGTGAGGGAGACGTCGCGCAGCGCGAGATGCTCCTCCAGGTGCACATCGGCGCCGCTCAGCCGGACCACCACCGGTCCCGGCACGGGCGCCGCACTCCGCGCCTTGTCCGGGCGACC
>JAKAFQ010000551.1 GCA_021817875.1 Pseudomonadota bacterium | reverse complement strand
CGTAATTCTCATCGGCGCGGCGCTGCTCGTGGCGAGATGCGCGTGATCGACAAGCCATCCTCGGCCGGCGTCGTATGGGCTGGCATCTGCGTTGGCGTCGCCATCGCGATCTGTGTTCATGCGCTACGGCAACCGCCCGCGCCCTCGGTCCGCTACGTGCGCGTCGAGACCGATTACTCGACGTACTACCGTTACTTGCGCACGCGGGTGGGGCCGTACTACCGCCATCAACACGACTGCACGCACGCGCTGCCGCCTTCCGGTCTCGAAACACTCGGGCACTGGACGCGACGTATCGAGTTTGCGTGCGAGAAGGTGAATCATGGATAACGCAGCCGAGTCCAGCGCATCTCACGCGCCTGCGGCGTGCCCGCTGCAGCGCAAACCCGTGACACGCGCGCGTACCACTGATGCGCAAGACGCCCGTATGCTCGAAGTGCTGCTCGCACGCATGGCCATCCCAAGCGATAAAGAACTTGCCCGCGAACTGGGCCTCCGGCCCCGATGGGTCACGTCGCGGATCAACGGGTTCAGAAAGCGGATTGCGAGGCGGCGATGAGCGTGCCCATTTTCGTCCGTCCCTACACCGCAGCTGCGCTCGTGGAACGACTGGCGCAGCATGGCATCAAGGCCGAGTCCACCATCGAGTCCATCCGCAGCGCAATCCTCGATGCGGGCCTCACCACCGTGATCTGCGGCTTATTTCCCAACCGAAAACCCGAGCGGTACGAGGATCGCTTTGCGCAGACCTTCGGCGAACCGCTCACCCCCGCGCGTACGCGGAAACGGAAATAACATGCTCACCCTCGGGATCGACCCCGGCCTAAGTGGTGCGTGCGCGCTGCTCGACTACGACGGCGTGCTGCTCATGCTCGCAGACTTGCCCGTCATCCGCGACGGCAAGCTCTCCTGGATCGACGGCGCGCGGTTCCAATCGCTGCTACTCGACGCCATCGAGGGACGCCCGACGCGCGCCATCGTCGAGAGAGTGCAGGCCATGCCGGCACAGGGCCGCAGCTCTGCGTTCAATTTCGGCGTCGGGTTCGGCAGTATGTTGGGCGTGCTACAGACGCTGCAAGTTTCGCTGGAATTCGTCACGCCCGCGCAGTGGAAGCGCGATCTAGGTCTCGATTCTGACAAGCGCAAAAGCCTGGATCGGGCGCGGCTGCTCTATCCCACTGCGGAGCTGCGTCTCGCCAAGCATGACGGGCGGGCCGAGGCGCTGCTCATTGCCAACTGGGCGACGATGCGCCGCAGCCATTGACGCGGATGTTGCATTGGCGCATTCTCTCCTGACCGACTAGGGCGGACTGTACCCCCGCCTCAAAACCGCATGACTCCCGGCTCGTCGGCATTTCACTGGAGTCAGTGAGGTGAGTCATGTCCAAACCCAAACGCGGTCGTAACCAGTTCCGACGCTGGTTCCTTTACACTTTCGATCTGCCCGCGAGCGCCGACTACGCCACGATGCGCACGGCGCTCGAGGACGCTTTCCGCGAGCCCGTCGAATTCGCTGAGTGGCTGGCGGGGACGCTCGGGCTGCCGCCGGACTCGGACTTCAGCGCGCTCAAGGCAGCGCTCGAGCGGCGATTGAGCATCAAGCCATGAGGCGCTGGACGACGGACGGCAGCCCTTCTGCCGATACGCGCCTCGGGCCGTTGAGCCGTGCCGCCATCCGCTGCCCGCACATACCGCTCTGGATCTGCAACATCCTCCTGTGGGCTCGCCTATGAGCGCGCCCAGTTTCTTCGTCGGCATCCCGGCCCCCGAAGCCGTCGCGCGACTCGCGCAGCACTACCCCGTATTCCCCTGTCGCTCCCGATCCGAAGAGATCGAATGGCAGGGGCGCACTCGACTGATGCGGGCCAAGACGCCACTCGTCGCCCGCGGCTTCCACGAGGCGACGCAGGATGTCGAGCAGATCCGCGCCTGGTGGAAGCGCTGGCCGGACGCGCTCGCGGGCGTGCCCACCGGGCTCGATACCGGGCTCGTCGTGGTCGATTACGACGCGCACAAGGCCGACGCGGCCGCGCAGGAATGGATCGCCGAACGCGCCGATACGCTCATGGCCACGCGCTCGCACACTACGCTCTCGGGTGGCCGGCACTACCTTTTCCGTGCGCCCGCCGGCATCCGCTACCGCAGCGGGGCCTCCCTCATTCTCGGGGGCCAAAAACGGACAGGCATCGACGTGCGGGCTGAAGGCGGCTACATCATCTGGTGGCCACTTCATGGCGGCAGCATCTCAGGCGAGCTGGCACCCCTTCCGGCCGGTCTCATCGACGAGCGCAAGATCGAGCCGCAATCGATCCGCCCGCTCCCGACCTCGACGCCAGAGCAATGGCGGCGTGACCGACAGCGCGTAGCCGATGCGCTGGCATGGCTCGAGCCCGACGATTATGACCGCTGGATCCGCTTCGGGATGGCGCTGCACTTCGCCTCGGGCGGGTCTGACGACGGGTTTGCGCTTTGGCACGAATGGAGCGCAGGCGGCGTCACAGGCGCGCTACCGGCCAATTACGGCGGCATCGTCGATTGCCAGTACCGTTGGGCCAGCTTCAGCGCCGATGGCGTCAAGGGCCGTCCTGTGAGCCTTGGCAGTGTGTTCGCAGAGGCCAAGGCGGCAGGGTGGGCGCCCCCGCAGCGCGAGGTTCCACGTGAAACATCGCCGCCGCCGGAGGAATTGCCGCCTCTGGCTGCGTACGAGGACGAGCCGGGGGCTCAGGCCGAGACGCCAATAGGTGAGCCGCCGCCGGATATTGGCCGGCCGCAGGCGATCCTGGAGGACTTCTGGGCCTATCTCCCCCTGCACCAGTATCTCTACACGCCAACGCGCGAACTCTGGCCTGCCGCTTCGGTGAATGCCACGGTATCCGCGCCCGATCCCAAGATCAAGGCGAGCGCGTGGCTAGATATGACTCGCGCGGTGCAGCAAATGACGTGGGCGCCGGCCGAACCCGAAGTCATCGAGGGGCGCATCTTGGCTGATGGCGGCTGGATCAATCGCCCTCAAGACAGAGTGTTCAATCTCTACCGCGCCCCCCTACGTCGTGGCGGAGATACGCGACTCGTCGCACCTTGGCTCGATCACATCGCCACCGTTTACGCCGAGGATATGACGCACATCATATCCTGGCTGGCACATCGGGTGCAGCGTCCCGGCGAAAAGCTCAATCACGCCCTTGTGCTCGGGGGCGCTCAGGGCATTGGCAAGGATTCGCTGCTCGAGCCGATCAAGGCTGCGGTAGGGCATTGGAACTTCACCGAGGTCAGCCCGACGCAACTGCTCGGGCGGTTCAATGGATTCCTGAAGTGCGTGATCCTGCGTGTCTCGGAGGCGCGCGATTTGGGGGATGTCGACCGGTATTCACTCTATGAGCACTTGAAACCGCTCACCGCGGCGCCGCCGGATGTTCTGCGCGTCGACGAGAAGCACTTGCGCGAATATGTGGTGATGAACGTCTGCGGAGTCGTGATTACCACCAATCACGTCGACGGCATTTACC
>JAKAFQ010000550.1 GCA_021817875.1 Pseudomonadota bacterium | reverse complement strand
ACAAGGGCCAGCGCCTGGCCGTCGCGCGAACACGACTCAGGCGAGTGCGCGGCGCAGGAAGAAGCTACGCGGCCTTTCCCCTTGCGAGCGCGTGGACGTCCGCGGCAGTCAGCGCCTTTCCGCCGATACCCCAGTCGCCGCTCTCGACCTCCTCGATCACGCACCAGGTCACGCCGCGCATTGCTTCGCCCTCGATCGAAACCATGGCGTCCGTGAGGCGGCCGATGATCTGCTGCTTCTGCTCCTTGCTAAACACGTCCTTGATCACGCGTACCTGAATCAACGGCATGACTCGTCTCCCCGGCCGGTTGTGGTAACTGTGCGCAACATGCGACGACGGGTACACTGACAGGATCGCGCCGGAGCGGGAATGAACAGTCCTGCGATCGACCTGCTCGACTGTACCGGCCCGAGTACCGGGCCAGTTTCGATGGCCTGCCTAATCCAGCACGATGGGGAACTCGCATGCTTTCGCTGGTCATCCGCCGTGACGACGCTCAACCGCTGTCCGATCAGATCGTCGCCGCCATCAAGCGGGAGGTCGACGACCGCCGCCTGCGCCCGGGCACGAGATTGCCTTCCATCCGCAGCTTTGCCGACGAATACAAGGTCAGCCGCTTCACCGTCGTCGAGGCTTATGACCGGCTCGTGGCGATGGGATATCTCGTATCGCGGCGCGGTGCGGGATTTTACGCCGCGCCCAGCGCCTGCAAGACAGGCAGCCCGGGGCCGGCACCGTCACGGGATCATGCCCGGAACGAACAACTCGTCTGGCTCATCCGCCGGCTCCTGGAAGCGGACGACAATGCCATCCTTGCTGGCGGTCCCTGGCTGCCGAACTCGTGGTTGGAAGAGGGTGGAATCCGCCAGAGCCTGCGCTCGCTCGCCCGGAGGAATGGTACCCACCTTCTCGAATACGGGCATCCATTCGGATACGTGCCCCTTCGCGAGCATCTCGCCCAGATGCTGGAAGGTATCGGCGTGGCCGCCCATCCCGACCAGATCCTGCTCACCCAGGGCACAAGCCAGGCGCTCGAACTCGTCACTCGGCATCTGCTGAACCCAGGCGACACGGTGCTCGTCGATGATCCCGGCTACTATAACCTGTTCGGCAGTTTACGCCTGCAGGGAGTCGATATGCTGCCGGTTCCCCGCCTCGCCGATGGCCCTGACGTAACTGTGCTCGCGGCGCTCGTGGCAGCGCATCACCCCCGGCTCTACATCACTCAATCCGTGATGCAGAATCCGACCGGCACCGACATGAGCCCGCATGTCGCGCATCGCGTCCTCCATCTCGCCGAGCAGCACGATTTCCTCGTCGTGGAGGACGACATCTTCTGCGACCTCCAAGTCATTCCTACTCCGCGCCTCGCGACTCTCGACCAGCTCGAGCGGGTCATCTACGTTCGCAGTTTCTCCAAGACACTCTCTGGCAGCTTACGGGTAGGTTTCGTCGCCTGTGCCCCGTCCATCGCCATCCAACTCGCGGACATCAAGATGCTCACGACCATCACCACCTCGCAGTTCACCGAGCGCCTCATCTATCAGATGCTGATCGAGGGTCATTACCGCAAATATCTCTCGCGGCTCCGTGATCGCCTGGCCGAGGCGCGGACAAATACGCTGCGAGCGTTTGAGCGCATCGGCCTGGAAGTCTTCGCGGAGCCGGCGGACGGCATGTTCGTCTGGGCACGTCTGCGCGGCATCGAGGACTCACTGCCGCTGGCGCAAGCGGCGCAGCGTGATCGCATCCTCCTTGCTCCCGGCACCGTCTTCCGCCCGCACCTGGACCCGTCGCCATGGATGCGCTTCAACGTTACCGCGTGCGAGGACACGACGGTGTTGCGCTGGCTACAACAACGCAACGCCGTGATGGCGGTGTCCTAAAGGATGAACCGGCTGAGATCGCCCTTCCCCGCCAGCGGCGCCACACGCTCGCGGACGTAGGCGGCATCGATCTCCATTGCCTGCCCGGACCGGTCGGAGGCGGAGAAGCTCACCTCCTCCAGCAGCCGCTCAAGCACCGTATGCAGCCTCCTGGCGCCGATATTCTCGACCTTCTCGTTGATGTCGGTCGCCAGCTCCGCCAGCGCTTCGACCGCATCCGGGGTGAAGGACAGCTTCAGCCCCTCCGTCCCCATCAGCGCCTCGTACTGCTTGATCAACGAATGCTCGGGCTCGGTCAGGATCCGCCTGAGATCGTCACGCGACAGCGAGGCAAGCTCGACACGGATCGGCAACCTCCCCTGCAGCTCCGGCAGCAGATCCGCGGGCTTGGCGAGATGGAACGCGCCGGAGGCGATGAACAGAACATGGTCGGTCTTCACCGGACCGTGCTTGGTGTTCACCGTCGTCCCCTCGATCAGCGGCAGCAGGTCGCGCTGCACGCCCTCGCGCGACACGTCGCCGCCACGGAAGCCGCCTTCGCTGGTCCGCGCGCAGATCTTGTCGATCTCGTCGATGAAGACGATGCCGTTGTTCTCCGCATGCGCCACCGCGTCGCGCGTGAGCGCGTCGGAGTCGAGCAGCTTGTCCGCCTCCTCGCGCTCCAGCGCCACTCGCGCCGCCGCGACGGTCATCTTCCTGGGCGTCGCCTGGCGGCCGAACATCCCCTTCATCATCTCGCCCAGGTTCATCGCCTGCCCGGGCGGCATACCGGGAATATCCATCGCCCCGATCGGCACGCCCGCCGGCTCGGCAATCGCGATCTCGATCTCCTTGTCCTCGAACATCCCCTCGCGCAGCATCCGGCGGAACTTGCTGCGTGTGTCCGCCGCCGCGTGCTCACCGGTCAGCGCCGTCACCAGCCGCTCCTCCGCCGCCAGTTCCGCCTTCGCCTGCACCTCCCGCCGCCGCGCCTCGCGCAGCATCACGATCGAGGCTTCGATCAGGTCGCGCATGATGCTCTCGACGTCGCGGCCCACATAGCCGACCTCGGTGAACTTCGTCGCCTCCACCTTCAGGAACGGCGCCTGCGCCAGCTTCGCCAGCCGCCGCGCGATCTCGGTCTTGCCGCACCCGGTGGGCCCGATCATCAGGATATTCTTCGGCACGACCTCCTCGCGCATCGCCTCGGGCAGGCGCTGCCGCCGCCACCGGTTGCGCAGCGCGATCGCCACCGCCCGTTTGGCGTCGTGCTGCCCGACGATGAACCGGTCGAGCTCGGAGACAATCTCCCGCGGCGAGAAGTTCGGCCCCTCCTTCCCCCCCTCGCGCATGCCCGGGTCTCTGGTTGTCGTCTCCATCGCGCCATCCATCATCACAGCGTCTCCACCACCAGCGAATGGTTGGTATAGACACAGATCTCGCCGGCGATCTTCATCGCGCGCCTGGCGATCTCCTCTGCGCCCAACCCATCGACACTCATCAGCGCTCGCGCCGCCGCGAGCGCATAGTTGCCGCCGGAACCGATCGCGATCACCCCGTCCTCGGGCTCCAGCACATCGCCCTGGCCGGTCAGCGTGAAGCTGCGTTCCTTGTCGGCCACGGCCATCATCGCCTCCAGCCGC
>JAKAFQ010000549.1 GCA_021817875.1 Pseudomonadota bacterium | reverse complement strand
GCCTATACCTCTTATACCCAGCGCGGCGGGCTGCACATCAGCCGCCACGCGCTCGAGGCGATCTGCGAGCTGTTTCCCACGTTCCGGCGCCTGCGCATGCTGCGCAACTGGGGCGGGATCGTCGATGTGACCCCGGACCGCTCGCCCATCATCGCCAGGACCCCGGTGCCGGGGCTGTATGTCAACTGCGGCTGGGGCACCGGCGGGTTCAAGGCCACCCCGGGGGCGGCGCACCTGTTCGCCTGGACCATCGCCCACGATGCACCCCACCCGATCAACGCCCCCTTCACCATCGAGCGCTTCCGGGACGGCAACCTGATCGACGAGGCCGCCGCCGCCGCGGTGGCGCACTGAGGCACCCGACATGCTGCTGATCCCGTGTCCCTATTGCGGCGAGCGTCCCGAGCTCGAGTTCGTGCACGGCGGCCAGGCGCACATTCTCCGCCCGGACAATCCCGCCGAGTCTTCCGACCAGCAATGGGCCGATTACCTCTACCGGCGTGACAACGTCAAGGGTGTGCACGCCGAGCGCTGGCGGCACGTACATGGCTGCGGGCGCTTCTTCAACGCCCTGCGCGATACCACATCGGACCTGTTTCTCGCCACCTACAAAGTCGGTGAGCAGCCTCCGGCACAGGCGCAGCCGGGAGGAAGCGGAGCATGAGCCGGGCGCTGCGCACACCGTCCGGCGGCCGGATCGAGCGCACGCGGGCCGTGCGCTTCAGGTTCGATGACCGCGAACTGAGCGGCTTCGAGGGCGACACCCTCGCCTCGGCGCTGCTCGCCAACGGGGTACACCTGCTCGGACGCTCGTTCAAATACCACCGGCCCCGCGGCCTGCTCAGCGCCGGACCGGAAGAGCCCAACGCGCTGGTGGCCATCCGGCGCGACGCTGCCCGGGTCACGCCCAATCTGCGCGCCACGGAAGTCGAGCTGTACGACGGTCTGATCGCTTACAGTCAGAACCGCTGGCCGAGTCTCGCGTTCGACTTCGGCGCGGTGAACACGCTGCTCGCACCGTTCATTCCGGCGGGCTTTTACTACAAGACCTTCATGTGGCCCCGCCGCGCCTGGCAGTGGCTCTACGAGCCGAGGATCCGTGCCGCGGCCGGCCTGGGCCGTGCCCCCGGGCACCCCGACCCGGACAGCTACTCCAACCGCTTTGCGCACTGCGACGTGCTGGTGGTGGGCGGGGGTCCGGCAGGGCTGGCGGCCGCGCGTGCGGCTGCCGGCCATGGGGCGCGGGTGCTCCTCTGCGACGAGCAGCCGCGGTTCGGCGGTTCGCTGCTCGGCGAGGCGGACCCGGACGCGCCGCTCGGCGAGAGCCGCCGCGACTGGCTGGCGAGCACCCTTCGCGAACTGAGCGCCAGCCCGCGCGTGACGCTGCTGACGCGCACCACCGCCTTCGGCTACTTTGCGCATAATCTGCTCGGGCTCGAGCAACGCCTGACCGATCATCTGGCGCAGCCCGATCCCAGGCAACCGCGCGAACGGCAGTGGCAGGTCCGCGCCAGGCAGGTCGTTCTCGCCACCGGCGCGCTCGAGCGGCCGCTGGTGTTCCCCGGCAACGACCGGCCGGGCATCATGTTGGCCGGCGCGGCGCGCACCTATCTCAACCGTTATGGCGTGCTCGCCGGCAGGCGCGTGGTTCTGGTCACCGCAGACGACGAAGCGTACCGCTCGATTCTCGAGCTGCAGCGCGCCGGGGCGGCCATCGCGGCCATCGTCGATGTCCGGGCGCAGGTCGACGGCGAGCTGCCGGAGGCGGCCCGCCGGCTGGGTGTGCCGGTGCGCACCGCATGCACCGTCATCGGTACCAGCGGCCGGCTTCGCGTCCGCGGCATCCGCATCCTCAAGCTCGATGCGCAGCGTCAACCACAGGGCGCGCCCGAGCGCATCGCCTGCGACCTGGTGCTGATGTCCGGCGGCCACACCCCGAGTGTCCACCTGTTCTCGCAGTCGCGCGGCAGGCTCACCTGGAACCAAGCCCGGCAGGCATTCCTGCCCGGGGAGTCGCCCGAACAGGTCCGCTGCGCGGGCGCCTGCCGCGGGGTGAGCGGGCCCGAGGCGGCGCTGCGCGACGGCGAGAGAGCCGGGACCCTCGCCGCCCGCGATGCCGGTTTCACCGTCGCCGCCATCAGCGGCGAACCGCAGGCGCCTGAGGTCGGCGCCGGTACCTGCGGCGAACTGCCCCAGCCGGCCGGCGTCACCGCCGCCAAAGCGTTCGTCGACTGGCAGAACGACGTCACCTCCCGGGATCTGCTGCTCGCGGCCCGCGAGGGCTTTCAATCGATCGAGCACGTCAAACGCTATACCACCACCGGCATGGCGACCGACCAGGGCAAGACCTCCAATCTCAACGCGCTCGCCATCGTGGCGGGCCGGATCGGCAAGACGATTCCGGAAGTGGGACTGACCACCTTCCGCATGCCCTACACGCCGGTGACCTTCGGCGGCTTCGCCGGCTACTCGCGCGGCGAGTTGTTCGATCCGGTCCGCACCACACCCATCCACGACGGCGCGGCGCGCCAGGGGGCGGTGTTCGAGGACGTCGGACTGTGGAAGCGCGCCCGTTATTTCCCGCGCAACGGCGAGAACATGCACGCGGCGGTGGCGCGCGAGTGCCTGGCGGTACGCTCGGCCTGCGGTCTGTTCGACGGCTCGACCCTGGGCAAGATCGAGGTCGTCGGCAAGGACGCCGTGACGTTCATGAACCGGCTGTACGTCAACAGTTGGACGAGTCTCGCGGTCGGCCGGTGCCGCTACGGGATCCTGCTGCGCGATGATGGCTTCATCTACGACGACGGCGTCATCGCCCGCATCGCCGCGGACCGCTTTCACGTCACGACCACCACCGGCGGGGCGGCCCGCGTGCTCGCCATGATGGAAGATTACCTGCAGACCGAATGGCGGGATCTCACTGTCTGGCTGACCTCGAGCACCGAGCAATGGGCGGTGATCGCCGTGCAGGGACCGTGTGCCCGTCAGGTGCTGCAGAGCCTGGTGCAGGATGTCGATCTGTCGCCCGGCGCCCTGCCGCACATGAGCATCGCGTCCGGGCGGATCTGCGGCGTGCCGATGCGGCTGTTCCGGGTGAGCTTCACCGGAGAGCTCGGGTTCGAGATCAATGTGCCGGCGGATTTCGGCCCGGCGGTCTGGGAGGCGGTGTATGACGCCGGCCGGCCACATGGCATCACCCCCTACGGCACCGAGTGCATGCACGTGCTGCGCGCCGAGAAGGGCTACATCATCGTCGGCCAGGACACCGACGGCACCGTGACACCCGATGATGCGGGGCTCGCCTGGGCCATCGGCAGACAGAAAGCCGACTTCGTGGGCAAACGCGCGCTCGATCGGCCGGCCATGCGCGCCCCCGGGCGCAAACAACTGGTCGGGCTGCTCACCGTGGAGCCCCACGTGGTGCTCGAGGAAGGCGCACAGGTGCTGCAGGATGCACAGGCGGCGCCTGCCACCCGTCCCATCGGCCACGTGACCTCTTCCTACTACAGCGCG
>JAKAFQ010000548.1 GCA_021817875.1 Pseudomonadota bacterium | reverse complement strand
TGACCGCGACGGTATTTTTTCTCCGTATCGGATTTGTTGCGAAAGAGGACCGCGGATGGCCCTGTCTTTCGAGAGCCGAACGGCAGTAGAACGGGAGACGATGTCATGAAAAGGCAACGCGCTTATGTTGCAGCGGCCATGCCGGCCGTGGCTGCTCTTCTGGTATCCGGCGCCGTCGGCGCGCAGAACGGACTGGATCGGGTCGCTGGCGCATACGAGATCTATCTCGGAATCACCCCGGCGGCCGTCATCGCCCGGAATTACGCGCCCGGCAGCTCCGAGCGCACCATGCATGGCGGGGTTCCCTCCAACCCGGGTGACCAGCACCTGATGATCGCGGTGTTCAACCGTGATACGGGTCAGCGGGTCGCCAATGCCACCGTGACGGCGAAGGTGTGGTCCAGCGACGGCCGGTCCGTACCGGTGCAACGCAAGCCGCTGCAGTCGATGTCGATCGCCGGCAGTGTCACCTACGGCAATTATTTCTTCATGCCCTCCTCTGGCAGGTACGACGTGCGGCTGTCGATATCGGTGCCCGGGCTGCCGCGCACCGCCACGACGTTTACCTACGCCGTCGCGGGCACCTGAGGCGCGCAGCGGTTTTCGGCCGGCCATCGGCAGAGTGTTGCGGCATCCGCTCCGGGTTCGGGATGGACGCGATTTCTCCCCGACCGGCACTCGGTGCGTTCAGGTGGACTCAATGTGAGGTGCGCCATGGTTCAATTCACGCTTCGATACCCCGGCATCGCGCCTGCCGGCCTGATCCCCGGCGGATGCGCGCACGCAGGCGCTGTCAGCCGTGACGAGCAGCCGGTGACGGGCCTGACACTCGATATTCACCTCATGCCCGCCATGCGCATCGTCGCCGTATGCCGTCATGAGGTTCCCGATTGATTCGGGGTGACGCCCTCCGCAAGCCCATCCTCCGCCGGGCCCGGGGGGCGTTACCAGGGAGTCAGGACGCAACAACCGTATCAGGCACCGGAGGGCTTCACCTTGAGTTCGAGTCGCAATGTGCTGATCGTGGAGGACGAGCCGGAGGTGGCTGGCGCTCTCAAGCATCAGCTGGAGGCTCTCTCCTGCAGTGTCGAGGTGGCCTTGGCGGGCGATACCGGCCTCAGCCTGGCGCAGTCGAAGCCCTTCGATCTCATTCTTCTGGACATCATGCTGCCGGGGCTGGACGGACTCGAGGTGTGTCGCCGGCTGAGGGCCCACCGGGCCTACACCCCGGTGCTGATGCTGAGTGCCCGGGCAAGCGAAGTCGACAAGGTGCTCGGACTGGAGATGGGCGCCGATGACTACATGACCAAGCCGTTCAGCGCGGCGGAGCTGATGGCGCGGGTCAAGGCGATTTTTCGCCGCGTGGATGCCTTGTCCGAGCAGGCCGGGAGCCTCGGAGAGGTCCTGCGGATCTGCGAGGATCTCAGCATCGATCCGCGCCAGCGCGAGGTGACCGTGCGCGGCAGACCGGTGGCGTTGACGCACAAGGAGTACGATCTGCTGCTGTTGCTGGCCCGCAACCCCGGGCGCGTGTATTCGCGTGCCGAGTTGTTCGATGCCGTCTGGGGCTACACGCACGACGGTTACGATCACGCGGTGCAGTGTCACATCAATCGCCTGCGCGCCAAGATCGAGCGCGACCCCGCGAAGCCGCGGCTGCTGCGGACCGTGTGGGGGGTCGGCTACAAATTCTCGCCCGGCGCCTGACCGCGGCGATCGGCGTTCATGAGCCCGCCGCGTCGCACTGGATTCCAACCGATCGGCCGGCCGGCCGGAGAGATGCCGGCGCGGGTGTTGATGCGTTACCTCCGCGGGGCGCGTGGGCCGGTTGCCCGGGCTGCCGACGCCGCGGCCCGACATCGATACAAACCGCAACTTGATTCGCTGGTCAGCCGATGGTCCAATTTCAACTCGGAGGCGGATGATGACGGTGCGCGCGGCCTGCGCGCACCTGCCGGGACGCACCGGTTGTCCGACACAAGGTGAGCAGCAAGCATCTGAGGCAGGTTCATATCGCGTCGGGCAGACAACCTTGCCTGGCGCTGCCCCTGCGGCAGACGACCGGCCGCCGGCTGCGGCCGACGGCGGTCTGCGCGGATCAGGAGGTCGTGCTCGATGCGCGCTCCGCGCGTGACGTCTCCAGCGCGGCCGGCCCGCAACCGAAGCTGCGCACGGTGCTCGATTTTCTCAATCTCGCGGTGCACGATCTGACGCAGCCGGTACAGGCGCTCGAGCTTGCGCTCGCACAGATCGAGCGCAAGAGCGCGTCCGCGGGCACCGCCGCGGAGCTGGTCACGGCCCGTGGCTCCGTCGAGCGCATGCGCGAGCTGCTGAGGATGCTGCTCGAGATCTGCCGCATCGAGTCGGGCACGGTCCGTGTCGATGAGCAGCCCGTGCGGATCTCGGAGATGTTCGGGTATCTCGAGCGGCAATTCGGCCCGGTGGCCAGGGCCAAGGGCCTTGCCTTCACCTGCGGGCGCGCCGACCAGGTCATCGAGACCGATGCGACCTTTCTGCGCAGCCTGTTGGCGAATCTGGTCAGCAATGCGATTCGTTACACGCGCTCTGGCGAGGTACGGCTGCGCGTGCAGCGGCGCGCGCAGGGGTCGTTGCGCCTCGAGGTGTCCGACACCGGCATCGGCATCGCGCGCGGCGAGCTCGAGCGGATCTTCGAGGACTTCCGCCGCCTCGATCCGGCCCGTCGCGTGGCAGCCGAGGGCTTCGGGCTCGGGCTCGGCATCGTGCGGCGGGTGTCGCGCATGTTGGGCCTGCCGGTCACGGTCCGATCCCGCCTCGGGCGGGGTTCGACATTCTGTGTCGAAATCGCCGCGGGCAAGGTGCTCGCGGTCTGCTGATCCGCCCCGGAGGGACGCGCGGGCACCGGCACAGGGCGGACATGGCGCACGCGATGCGGCTCACCGGGGCCTGATGCGTCGCGCTATTGCGAAGCGGACCCCGCTTCGGCCTACACTCGCGGCATGTCCGGTCCGGCCGCACACCCGCCTCGCCATCACCGCTCGCTGCGTCTGCAGGCCGGCCAGGCGTTGAGCCGCGCCGCCGGCGCGCCGCTCGTCGGCGGCAACCGCGTTCAGCTGCTGATCGACGGCCGGGCACACTTCGAGGCCTGGGCGGAGCTGATCGAGTCGGCGCGCCAGTATGTGCTGCTCGAGAACTACATCATCGCCGATGATGCGGTGGGGCGACGGTTCCGCGACCTGCTGGCGGCCAAGGCCCACGCGGGCGTGCAGGTGGCCCTGATTCACGACTGGTTCGGAACATTGGGCAACGCGCATCGCGCATTCTTCGCCCCGCTGCGCACCGCCGGCGCGGCGGTGCGCGCATTCAATCCGCCGCGCGTGGAAAGCCCGTTCGGCTGGATCGGCCGCGATCACCGCAAGCTGCTCGTCGTGGACGGCCGATTCGGTTCCATCTCCGGGGTGTGCATCGCGGCCAAATGGCTCGGGGATGCGGCCCGCGGCATCGCCCCCTGGCGCGACAGCGGCGTGCTCATCGAG
>JAKAFQ010000547.1 GCA_021817875.1 Pseudomonadota bacterium | reverse complement strand
CTTGTTGGCACTGTGTGCCGTCCTCGAGCTCGAGCAGATCGGCCACTTCGTCGAGACTGAAGCCCAGCCGCTGCGCCGACTTGATGAAGCGGATGCGGCCAAGCTCATCGCCGCTGTAGCGGCGGATGCTGCCCAGGGGACGATCCGGTTCGTGCATCAACCCCTTGCGCTGGTAGAAGCGGATGGTTTCGACATTGACGCCGGCCGCGCGCGCCAGGGCGCCGATCGTCATCGGCTCGCGATCAGAAATATCGTTCATGGTCTTGACTCCGTACTTAAGTACGGAAGTAAGCTTACGCCATGAAACCAGATTCCCCAACCACGCGCGCCGACGCCGGAAGCGGTCGAGTGGCACTGGCGACCGGGTTCGTCTCCGCGATCCTGGCCTCGACCTGTTGCCTCGGGCCGCTGGTGCTGATCACGCTGGGCTTCTCAGGGGCATGGATCAGCAACCTGACGGTCCTCGAACCCTACCGCCCGATCTTCATCGGCGCGGCATTCGTTGCGTTGCTCCTTGCTGGGCGGCGCATCTGGGCGAAAGCCCCGGCGTGCGAACCCGGACAGGTCTGCGCGGTGCCGTCGGTACGGCGCGGCTACAAGCTGCTGTTCGGGATCGTGGTCGCCCTGGTGATCGTGGCGCTCGGCTTTCCGCTGGTCGCGCCCTGGTTCTATTGAAGAACGGAGGTTGTCATGAAAAAGCTGCTGGCATGGGCCTGCCTCGCGCTCGCGCTCGCACTGAGCGGGCCGGCGATGGCGGCCCCCAAGACCGTCACGCTGTCGGTGCCGGGCATGAACTGCGCCGCCTGTCCCATCACGGTCAAGAAAGCCCTCGGCAAGGTGCCGGGCGTGGCGAAGACGGACGTGAACCTCGACAAGCGCGAGGCGACGGTGACCTTCGACGACGCGAGGACCAACGTCGAGGCGCTGATGCGCGCCACCCAGGACGCGGGCTATCCCTCGACGGTGGTCGGGAGCGCGAAGTGAACGCCCTCGTCCTCGAATCGACGCTGCGCTGTCCGGCGTGCGGGCACGCGAAGACCGAGGTCATGCCCACCGACGCCTGCCAGTGGTTCTATGAGTGCGAGGCCTGCCACACCGTGCTCAAGCCCAAGCACGGCGATTGCTGCGTCTATTGCTCCTATGGCACCGTGCCTTGCCCGCCCGTTCAAGAACGGGGCAAGGCGGGCTGTTGCGCCGGCTGAACGTCAGCTTTCGGGAGGCGAGAACCCCAGCAGCTGGCGCTGCTCCGCCCAGTCGCGGGGCAGCAGGTCCTGGCGGCCGCGCAGCGTGTGCAGGTTCAGATGCCGGGGCTGGCGGCCCTCGAAGATCGCCTCGACGATGTCCGGGGCCAGCAGGGTCATGCGCAGCACCTCGGCCGCCCAGCCTGGCTCCAGTTTCAGTGCGCGCGCCAGGTCGGCGGTCGTCGCATAGACGCCTCCGTCGATCAGCCGCTTCCAGTAGAACGCCTTGCCGAGCGTCTTGATCATCGGCACGTCAAAGCCGCCCGCCGCAGTGATGGCGTCTGGCGCGGGCGGGATCAGTAGCTTGCGGTTCTGGCGGCGCTTGATCGTCAGCGGCACCAGCGTGACGCGCTGGCCATCGCTGACGTAGCTGCGGGCGTCGGCTCCGACCTCGATGCGGACGGTGCGCTTGCGCGGATTGGTCTCGGCGCTCATGCCAGTGCCTCGACCTGTTCGCTGGATTCCTCGACCAGCGGATGCGCGCCGATGTCGGCACCGAAGCCGATCCAGCCATCTTCGCGCCAGACGATGTCCAGCCCATGCCCGTGCAGTTGCACCCGCTCGATCAGCAGCCGCGTGATGCGCTGCTGCTCGGCGGGGAACAACTGCGCCCACACGTCGCCGATGCGCTGCATCGCCACCACCACCTGCGCTTCGTCGAGCGTGCTACCTGCGGGATGTTGCTGGCAGGCGCGCCAGACCGCGATCAGCATCTGCGGAGCCGACAGTGCCGCGTGGATTTGCGCCAGCACCGCGTTCTCGATCTCGGCGGCGGGCAGATGACCGACGTCGGACACACCGGGCGACAGGCTCGCCCCCGCATTGCGCCGCTTGTGGAGGTAGGGAACGTAGTAGCGGTACTGCCGCCCGTTCTTCTTTTTGACGAAGGAGTGCAGCATGCGCTGCCCGTCGGGCGCGAACAGCAGGCCCGCCAGCAGCGCCGGATGCTTGGCGGCGTGCTCGCGCGGCGCTTGCTTGCGCCGTTCGATGAAGGCATGCGCCGCGTCCCACAAACCTTGCGGCACGATGGCTTCGTGCTGGGCGGGATACCAGGTGCCGTGGTTGCGGATTTCCCCCAGGTAGATGCGGTTGCGCAGCATTGAGAAGAGGTACTGCTGGTCGATGGTGCGGCCCGAGCGTTCGCGCCCGGCCTGCGTCACCCACGCCTTGGTGGTATGGCCTTCGATGTCCAGCTCGCGCACCAGCCGCGCCGCCGAGCCATGCTCGGCGTAGCGCCGGAAGATGTCGCGCACCAGAGCCGCCTCGCGTTCGTTGACGACGAGCTTGCGCTCGACCACGTCGTAGCCCAAGGGCGGGATGCCACCCATCCACATGCCCTTGGCCTTGCTGGCGGCGATCTTGTCGCGGATGCGCTCGCCGGTCACTTCGCGCTCGAACTGCGCAAAGGACAGCAGGATGTTGAGCGTCAGCCGCCCCATCGAGGTCGTGGTGTTGAACTGCTGCGTGACCGAAACGAAGGACACGCCGTTGCGGTCGAACACCTCTACCAGCTTGGCGAAATCCGGCAGGCTGCGCGTGAGGCGGTCGATCTTGTACACGACCACGGTGTCGATCTTGCCGGCTTCGATGTCGGCCATCAGGCGGCGCAGCGCGGGACGATCCATGTTGCCACCGGAGTAGCCGCCGTCGTCGTAGCCGTCGCCGACGGCGATCCAGCCTTCGTGCCGCTGGCTGGCGATGAAGGCGAGGCCTGCGTCGCGCTGCGCTTCGAGACTGTTGTATTCCTGATCCAGCCCTTCGTCGGTGGATTTGCGGGTGTAGACGGCGCAACGCTTCTTCGGCGTGACCGTCGGCAGTGGGTTGGCGCGCTGCGAACTCATGCGGTCACCTTTTTGGATGCGGGCGATTTGAGGCCGAAGAACACCGGGCCGGACCAGTGGCTGCCGGTGATGTGGCCCGCAATCGCGGACAGGCTCTTGAAGCGTTGCCCTTGGTACTCGAAGTCGTTCGAGCCACGTACCAGCACGCGATGCTCGACGTCGTCGTAGATGCGCGTGAGGATGGTTCCGGGTAGCAGGCGCTGGCTATCGCCGCGCAGTTGCTTGGGCAGGATGCCGGTTTCGCCAACTTCCTCGAGCTTCTTGCGCAGCGAGGGTTTCAGGCCGCCGAAGGCGCGTTCCTGAATCCGGTAGGCCAGTCGGCTCTCCAGCCAGCCACGATGATGGTGACCGGGCCGCTCGTCGAAATGCTCGTCCCACAGTTTCCAGAGATCATCCATCGAGAGATGGGGAGACCGGCGACCTGGGCGGCGACCGAGGTGGTGG
>JAKAFQ010000546.1 GCA_021817875.1 Pseudomonadota bacterium | reverse complement strand
ACGCGAGGCGCGCCGCGAGCTTGTCCGGCACCAGCACCGCGTTCAGCACGCCGCTCGCCTCCTTGCGGTTGTAATTGCCGGCGCCGAGGGTGATATGCCCCTGGTCCGCGAATTTCGGCTTCGCCGTGATCAGATTGATCGCGCCCGCGGTCGCATTGTGCCCGTAGAGCGTGCCCTGGGGTCCGAGCAGGACCTCGATCCGGTTCAGATCGAACATGTTCACGCCGCCGATGAGCGCCAGCGTCTCGAGCGGCACCTGATCGAGGTAGATCATCACCGGGCCGGTCTGCCCGACGCTGTAGTCCATCATGGAAATGCCGCGCAGCGCGAACATGGGCGTGTTCTCACCGGCGATGCCGTTCGCCTGCAGCTGCGGAATGTTGCTCATCAGGTTCTGCGGCGTGTTCAGCCTGATCTGCGCCAGGCTCTGACCCGTCAGCACGTTCATCGAGACGGGCACCCGCTGGATGTTCTGGGCGACTCTCTCCGCGGTCACCACCACCTGTTGCAGCGCGCCGCTGCCGATCGCCGCCGGCGCGGCCTGGCCGGGCGCGCCGGCCGTCTGCAGCGGCTGCGCCGCCCACAGAGGCGCGCCGAGCGTCACTGCGAACACCAGGCCCGCTCGGCGAACAAGACACGTCGATCTACTTCTCATATGACCCCCCTGATTCGTGCCGTGCCCGACTGGCGCGGTCGCCCGGGCGGCGGCCGCGGCGCAGTCAGTCCGCGTCGCGGCGGCGCATGATGACGCTCACACGGCGTAATTGATGCACAGCGACTTGCTCTCCAGACAGGAATAGACCGCCTCGCGGCCGAGCTCCCGGCCCCAACCGGACTGCTTGTAGCCGCCGAACGGCATGACCGCATCGAGGATATTGTGGCAGTTGACCCACACGGTTCCGGCGCGGATCTTCGGCGCCAGCGTGAAGATGTTCTTCACGTTGCGCGTCCAGATGCTGGCGCCCAGGCCGTAGATCGAGTCGTTGGCCAGCCGCGCGACTTCCGCCAGATCCTCGAAAGGCTTTGCGACCAGCACCGGCCCGAAGATCTCCTCGCGCATGATCGCCATGTCGTCCGATACGTTGGTGAACACTGTCGGCTCGACGTAATATCCGGGCGAATCGAGCTGGTGCCCGCCCGCTGCGGCCGATGCGCCCGCCGCCAGACCCTGGGCGATGTAACCCATGACGCGTTCGCGCTGCACCGCGGAGACCAGCGGCCCGAGCTCGGCCTGCGGATCGAGACCGGGTCCGACCTTGAGCGCCTTGGCGCGCGCCGCGACACCTTCGAGGACCCGATCGAAGTGACGCTTCGCGACGTACAGGCGTGATCCGGCGCAGCACACCTGGCCCTGGTTGAAGAAAATGCCCGAGCTCACCCCGGCAATGGCCGTATCGAGGTCCGCATCCTCGAGCACGATCGCCGGCGACTTGCCGCCGAGCTCGACCGTGACCTTCTTGAGGTTTCCGGAGGCGGCGCGCACCACCAGCCGGCCCACCTCGGTCGATCCGGTAAAGGTGATCTTGTCCACCCCCGGATGTTCGGCGAGCGCGGCGCCGGCCGTCGGGCCCATCCCCGTGACGATGTTGAGCACCCCGGCCGGCAGTCCCGCCTCGAGCGCAATCTCGCCGAGACGCAGGGCCGTGAGCGGTGTTTCCTCGGCGGGCTTCAGCACCACCGTGCAACCGGCCGCGAGCGCCGGGGCGATTTTCCAGGTGGCGAGCAGGAACGGAAAATTCCAGGCGATGATCGCGCCCACCACCCCGATCGGCTCACGCTGCGAGAACGCCACGTACTCCTGACCGGGAACGAGCGTGCCGGATATCGGCAGCGTCTGGCCTTCGAGCTTGGTCGGCCAGCCGGCCATGTACCGCCAGACTTCGATGGCGTGTTTCAGGTCCACGTGCCGCGCCATCAGCAGCGACTTGCCGTTGTCGAGCGACTCGAGCTCTGCGAGTTGGTCGACATCCCGCTCGATCAGGTCGGCAACCCGGTGCAGGATCCGTTCGCGCTCGAGCGGCTTCATCCGCGACCAGTCGGAGTCCTCGAACGCGCGGCGGGCCGCGCTGACCGCCCGATCGACGTCGGCCGCTTCCCCCATGGCGCAGGTGGCGATGACCCGATCGCTCGAGGGATCGCGCACCTCGAAAGTCCGTCCACCGAGGGCATCCGCCCACGCCCCGCCGATCAGCAGCTGCCGCGGTCTGCGCAGGAAAGCGGCATTGGCCGCGCAGATGCGCGCCGGATCATTGGCGAGCGCCGCGGACGACGCGTTTGAACTGTCTCGCTTGGCGGCCTGCATGAGGCACCCCCTGAATGACTGTGCCGGAGCTGGCCCCGACCGATCGGAGCCGCCGGGCCACTGCAGCCCGACACCGCGCAGTATCGGCCCGCACGGGCGGATGACCCATCAGCCTTTGGAACAGGACACGCCATACTTTGGTACTATGGCGTTCAGCTGCGGAGTCCCGTTGGCTTGCGCAATCATGCCTGCTGCCGCCGAAACGCTCACCGTCCATGCCCGGCGGGTACTGGTTGCCGACGATCACCCGCTGTACCGCGACGCGCTGCACTCGATCCTGCCGCGCGCCTGCCGCGCCTCCGAGGTGATCGAGGCCGCCTCCCAGGCCGAGGTGGTGCGCTGCGTCACCTGCGACGCGGACTTCGACCTGATCATCCTCGATCTGAACCTGCCCGGCGCCACGGAGCTGTCCTGTCTGCGGCACATCCGCGCCGTCGCTCCCCTGACACCGGTCGTGGTGGTCTCGGGGATCGATGATCCGGCCACCATGAGCGAGGTGGTGATGGCCGGGGCCGCGGGCTACGTGCCGAAGTCGGCGCCGGGCGATGTGCTGATCGATGCGATCCGGGTCATCCTCGCCGGGGGAACCTATCTGCCCGCCGCGGCCCTCGTGGCCATGCGCCATTCCAACACGCGCGCCGCGCGGTCCGACAACACGTCCGACACCGGAGCGCTCACCTCGCGGCAGACGCGGGTGCTGGCACTGCTCGCCCGGGGACTTTCCAACAAGCAGATCGCACGCGAGCTCGAGATCAGCGAAATCACCGTCAAGGCGCACGTCTCGCTCATCCTGAAGAAACTCGGCGTGTCCAACCGGACACAGGCGGCGATCGCGGCCCGGCGATTTCTGGCCGGCGGCGGCTGAGCCGCTCAGCCTGCGCGGCGTGCCAGCAACGCCCGGAGCTTTGCGACGTTGATCGGCTTGTCGAGCACCGTGAATCCCTGCGCCTGAAGCCGCTCGCGCAGCCCGGGATCCGGATCGCTGGTCATGATCAGCGTCAGCGGCTCGCGGTCGAACTCCCGCCGCAGCTGCGCAATGGCCGCATCGCCCTTCAGTCCGCCGGCGAGATGGTAGTCGCTGATCACGAGGTCGGGCTGCAGATCGGCCGCGATGAGCTGCACGGCCGCATCGGTCGGGGTGGCGGCCGTGACCGGCCGGCAGCCCCATTTCTCGAGCACCGCCGCCATGCCGAGCAAGGCATCGGCACTGTCGTCGATCACCAC
>JAKAFQ010000545.1 GCA_021817875.1 Pseudomonadota bacterium | reverse complement strand
GTCCGCCAGGTCCTTGCCGCCAGCGAAAGCGCGGATTCCGAGTGCGTCACAGTAGGAAGCGAGGACCGGAATGCCCTCGCGCACGTGCTCGGCCGCCGCACCGTCCATGATGGCGCCCAGCCGCGTCTCGAGCTGCCAGGTCCCCTGGCCGGGCGTGATGACGAAGGAGCTGCCGCCGAGGCGGGCCATGCCCGCCTGGAACGAGGCCAGGGTCCGCAGAGAGGGATTGAAGAACACCAGCCCGAGGATCTTGCCGGCGAGCGCCTGCGGCTCCGGGCGCGTCTCCAGCCGGCGCGCCAGCTCCAGCAGCGCGATCACCTCCTCGCGCGGCAGATCCGCCAGATCGAGAAAGCGCTTCATGCGCTCACGCCCGCCAGCGCGTCCCGCAGCAGCTCGACATGCTGCTCCTGCAGAATGAACGGCGGCAACAGCCGCAGCACGTTCGGGTCGGTCGCCGTGCCGGCGAGGATGCCGCGTCGCAGCAGCTGCGCCTGGACCTGCCCGGCCGGTACAGTGGTGCGCAGGCCGAGGAGAAATCCCTCGCCCTGGATCGCGGTCACCGGACCGATGATGCAGCGGCGCCGGATGCAGTCCGAGACCCGCCGGACGTTCTCGAGCAGGTTCTCGGACTCGATGGCCTCGATGGCCGCGAGCAGGGCCGCGCAAGCCATGGGCCCGCCTCCGTAGGTCGTGCCGAGCAATCCGATCTTGAGGCTGGCCGACACCCGGGCCGAGAGCAGCAGCGCCGCGCAGGGAAAGCCGTTGCCGAGCGCCTTCGCGGTCGTAATCATGTCGGGCATCACGCCGTACAGGTTGGCCGCGAACGGTGCGCCGACGCGGCCGAAGCCGCACTGCACCTCATCGAAAATCAGCAGTGCGCCCACCTGGTCGCAACGGCGGCGCAGCGCCGCGAGATACTCCGCCCCGAGGCCGATCGCGCCTGCAAGGCCCTGCACGGGCTCGACGATCACTGCGGCGGTGCGCTCGGTCACCTGGTGCGTGATCGCGGCGAGGTCCCCCCGCGGCATGAAGCTGACTTCGAACGGCTTGCGTGGGAAACCGTACCAGCCGTCGGCGCCCCAGGTCACGGCGGCGGCGGCGGCCGTGCGGCCGTGGAACGCGCCCTCGATCGCGGCCACATGCGGCCGCGAGGTCATGCGCAGCGCCAGGCGCAGCGCGTTCTCGTTCGCCTCGGCGCCGCTGTTGACCAGAAACACGCTGGCGAAATCGAGCCCGGAGAAGGCGAGCAGCCGCTGGGCCGCCTGCGCCCGGATCGGCATCGGGATGGCGTTGGTCTGAAACTGGCAGGCGCGCGCCTGGGCGACGAGGGCCTCGGTCCAGCCACGGTGCCCATAGCCGAGGGCCGCCACAGCGTGCCCGCCGTACAGATCGAGCAGCCGCTCGCCGCGGGCACCCAGCAGCCAGACGCCCTCGGCGGAGGCCACCTCGAAGGGATATTGCGAATAGACCGGCGCCAGGCCATCGCTCGGCGCTGGCGATTCGGTGTTGGAGGCTGTGGCGTTCATGGAAACTCGCTGTGAGAGCTCTGACTAGGTCCAGCCGGGCGCCGGGGCCATGAGGCCGGAGGTTTCCGGCAGATTCAGCATGCGGTTCATCCACTGCACGGCACCGCCGGCAGCGCCCTTGTTCAGGTTGTCGATGGCGCACATGACGGCCACCGTGCGGCCGTTGGCGGCGGCCGACAGATGCGCGAAGTTGGTCGTGGCCACGTCTTTTACCCGGGGAGCATCGCCACTGACCCGTATGAACGGTGAACGGGCGTAGAACTCGCGCAGCGCCGCCAGCACGCCGGCGCTGTCGAGCGACTTCGTCAGCCTCCCCTGCACGGTCACGTGAATGCCGCGAGCGAACGGCCCGGAGTGCGGCACGAAGGCGAATTCCGCGTCCACACCGCTTGCGGCGCGAGCGCAGGCCGCGATCTCCGGCGCGTGCCGGTGCGACAGGACGTTGTAGGCGTAAAGGTCGCTGTGCCGCAACGGGTGATGGGTGCCGGCGACGGGCTTGCGCCCCGAGCCGGTGCTGCCCGTGATGCCGCTGACGAACAGAACCGGCGTGGCGAGCCCGAGGGAAAGCAGCGGCACGCTCGCGAGCAGTGTCGCCGTCGAGAAGCAGCCCGGATGAGCGACGTGAGTCGTCGGGAGTTCCGCCAGGTGCTCGGGCACGGCGCAGGTGAATTCCTTGAGCCGCGCCGGCGCGCCGTGCGTGTGTCGGTACACCGCCTCGTAATCCGCCGCGGCGCTGAAACGGAAGTCCGCTGATATGTCGACCACCCGCGGCCGCGTGCCGGCGGCCGCGGCGGCAGACAGCAAAGCGTCGATCAGCTGCGCCGATACCCCGTGCGGCGCAGCGGAAAACACCGCACATTGCGGCTCGCGGCCGAGCAGCGCCTGCACCTCGGCCTGCGACACGAAGCAGGTGTCGGCGTAGGCGGCGGCCAGGTGAGGGAAGGCCGCGGCGACCGGCTCACCGGGCTGGCTGTCCGACATCACCGCGGCCAGTCTCAACTGCGGATGGGCCGCAAGCAGCCGCAGCAGCTCACCGGCCACATAGCCCGTGCCCCCGAGCACGATGGCAGGCAGGGTCGCGCTCATAGAGAGGCCTCCTGCCTCAGACCGACGGCCTCGATGACCCGGTCGCCGAGCGCTGTGCCGTCGCTGATGGCGTTGAAGGCCGGGACCTTCATCTGGCTGGTGATCAGGTCGACGCCCACCTGGTTGTCGGTGGCCGGACCGGTGACGGCGCAGGGCTCGATACCGAAACGTTCACGCAGCAGCTTCACGCCGCCCCAGGCCGCGACCGGGTCGTTGGCGGAGAGCACGACGGCGGTCAGCGTGTCGCGGATATCCGGACACTCCAGAATGGCATCCACGCCGTAGGTACCGAGAATGCCGTCGCCGAGCTCGAACACAATCACATCGGGTTTGCCGGCGGCGAGCTCGGTGAGCATGCTGCGTGTCAGCGCGGGACCGTTGTGACGCGTGGTGGTGACCACCCCGAAGTCGGTGAAGATCGCCGAGCGGCGCGCGCCGGCATCCTCCATGGCGAGGATGTCCCGCCGCAGCGAGACGCCCGTGGCCTTGAAGGCGTCGATGGTGAGCCCGCGGTGACGCATGCGGCTGATCATGGCGCAGGCCGCGGCGGTCTTGCCCGCCTCCATGCAGGTCCCGGCGAGCGCCACGACCGGCACCCGCCGGGTATCGAGCGGGGCCACCGGATCGAGCCGGCGCAGCCCCACCCGGGCCGGCACACCGATCCGTTCGCCGAGATAAGGGAAATGCAGCGCGACGCCGAGCACGCGGCAATCGAACGGTTTGCCCTTCTCGGGATTGACCGAGTCGCAGGCGCCGAGCACCCCGCCGATGTTGAGCATCTGGATGACATCGCCAGGCCTGACCGCGGCGGGGATGTGCCCCGAGTAGCCAAACAGCGCCTTGCGGTGTCCGAGCGCGCCGACCACGATGTCGCCCTTGCCGACCTTGGCCATGCGGCCGCTGGTCAGCTCCAGCG
>JAKAFQ010000544.1 GCA_021817875.1 Pseudomonadota bacterium | reverse complement strand
CACCCTGTCCGGTTCACTTGGTGCGCGTGGGGTCGCTGTTCTGGCTCTCATTGCACGAGGCCGGCGCGCCGCGCACCGCCGAGGCCCTGCCCGAGGCCGCTGCGCAGCGCTTCGGCAGGGTGTTTCACTCGCTGCTCGAAGACGGCATCTACTTCCCGCCCTCGGCCTATGAGGCCTGCTTCCTGTCGCTCGCGCACACCGCGGCGGACTTCGAGCAGTTGGCTCGCGGACTGCGCCGGGCATTCGCCGCTCCATGACGCTCCATGCGACCAAGGGCCCGCGCATCCTGCAGCTCACCGTCATGGCGCTGGTGGCCATGTGCACCGTGCAGGTCGGCTGGTGGCTGTATGATCAGCACCGCTACGCCGTGGAGAAGGTCCGCGAGCTGCAGGCGCTGTATGCGCAGCAGGTCGCAGCGGCCGACGCGCTGCTGGCGGCCGGAACGCCGCCGGCGAAGGTGCGCGCGCTGCTTCCCCAGCTGGTCCTGAGCGAGGGGCGCGCGGAGGTGTCGCCGGCGATCGAACGCAGCGTGCTCGCGGAGGAACACCGCCGCACTCTGCAATACATGTGGGAAGGCTCTTTCTTTCTGCTCGCCCTCGGCGCGTGCATCGTGGTCATCGCCCGGGCGCTGCGCGCCGAGGCGCTGGTGATGCTGGAGCAGGACAACTTCCTGCAGCTCGTCTCGCACCAGTTCAAGACGCCGCTCGCAAGCCTGCAGCTCTCACTCGAGACCATGGCGTTGCGGCCGCTTTCGGCCGAGCAGTCGCGCGTGCTCACCGAGCGCATGCTGTCCGATCTGTCGCGCATGGAAGGCATGGTCACCCGGATCCTTGAGAGCGCGCGCATCGAGCGCGGCCGCATCGAACTGCGGCACGAGCCGGTCGATCTCGGAGCGGCGGTGCGGCGGGTCACCGCGCAGGCCGAGGAACGCGCCCGTCAGGAACGGATCAGCCTCGGGGCCGATATCGAATCAGGTCTCATCGTGCTCACCGATCCGCTGGCCCTCGATGTCATCCTGCGCAATCTTCTCGAAAACTCGCTCGCCGCGGTAGCCCCCGTCGGCGGGGGCAGCATCGTGTTCAGCGGCCGGCGGCTCGGGCCCGACGTGGAGCTGACCGTGCGCGACAGCGGGGTCGGATTCCGGCCGGCTGACAGCACGCGGTTGTTCGAGAAATTCACGCGGTTGCATCCCGGCGGCGGCAGCTATCACGGGACCGGCCTGGGCCTGTATATCGTGCGGCGGCTGATGCAGCTGATGGGCGGCCGGGTAAGCGCGCACAGCGAGGGGGCGGGACAGGGTGCGCGCTTCGTGCTCCTGTGGCCGGGCGCGCCTGCGGACGCGCGGCACGGCAGTGCACCCGCCGCAACGCTCGAAGCCGGAGGAGACACCCGGGGCGGTTACCCCTCATGAGCGCCGCGGTCAACTCCCGCCGCATCCTCGTGGTCGAGGACGACCCGCACCTTTCGGCCGGTGTGGTCGAGAACCTGCGGGCCGAGGGTTACGAAGTGGACGCGGTGGGCGATGGACGCCGGGCGCTCGAAGCGCTCTCGGGCCGGTCCTACGGACTCGTCCTGCTCGATGTGATGCTGCCGGAGCTCGACGGTTTCACCGTCTGTCGCACCCTGCGCGAACAGGGCAACAGCACTCCGGTGCTGTTCCTCACCGCCCGCGGCGATCCGGCCGACCGGGTGCGGGGGCTCGAAGCCGGCGGCGATGACTATCTGGCCAAGCCCTTTCACCTCAAGGAACTGCTGCTGCGCGTGCGCGCCATCCTGCGCCGCTGGGACTGGTACCAGAGCGCCTCGGCGGAGGCGGGACCGCTGCGCTTCGGCGACAACGAGGTGGACTTTCGCGCCTTCCGCGCGCGCTCCTGGAACGGCATGACCCAGGAACTCACGGAAAAGGAAGCCATGATCCTGAAAGTGCTGGCGGAGCGTCCCGGAGAGATCGTTTCGCGCGAGGACCTGCTCGAGCGGGTATGGGGCTACGACGTGTTTCCCTCTACCCGCACCGTGGACAACTTCATTCTCAGGCTGCGCCGGCGCTTCGAGCGCGACCCGGCCAACCCTCGGCACTTCCTCACCGTCTGGGGAGTGGGCTACCGGTTCCTGATCGAGAGCGAGCAATGACAGCCATGACGCTGAGAATCGGCACGCGGGCCTCGGCGCTCGCCCTGTGGCAGGCACGGCACGTCGAGGGTCTGATCGGCGCGCTGCCCGGCTCTCCGGGCGTGGAACTGGTGCCCATCATGACCTCGGGTGATCTGCAGACCGAAGTACCGCTGTGGGCGGTACGGGGCCGCGCCTTCTTCACCAAGGAGCTCGATCGCGCCCTGCTCGAGGAGCGCATCGACGTCGCCGTGCACAGTCTGAAGGACCTGCCGACGGAACTCGAGCCGGGGATCGAGCTCGTTGCGGTGCTGCCGCGCGAGGAGCCCCGCGATGCGCTCGTCAGCCGCGACGAGATACCGCTGGCGCGGCTGCCGTCCGGGGCCCGCGTCGGCACCAGCAGCCTGCGCCGCCGTGCATTTCTCGCGCGCGCCCGCCCCGACCTCGAGCTGCATGAGCTGCGCGGTAACGTGCCGACGCGCCTGCAACGGCTGGACCGCGGTGATTACAACGCCATCGTCTTGGCCGCGGCAGGCCTGAAACGCCTGGGCCTCGAGGCTCGCATCACGGAGCGGCTGCCCATCGAGGACTTTCCGCCGGCCGTCTCACAGGGCGCGATCGGCGTCTGCGCGCGTGCGCGCGACGAGCGTACGGCGAACTGGATCGCACGACTCGACGATCCGTCCACGCGGCTTGCGACCACTGCCGAACGAGCCTTGCTGCAGCGCATCGAAGGCGGCTGTCAGGTACCGCTCGGAGCGCTGGCCGCGCTGTCCGGCTCCAGAGTCCGCCTGCACGCCAGCGTATGCGCACTCGATGGCTCGCGGCACCTGAGTGCCGATGACGAAGCGGACGCGACCGTGGCCGATGCGCGTGCATTGGGTGAACGCGTGGCGCAGCGGTTGCTTGCCCAAGGCGCAGCCGCTCTCATCGCCGAGCAGCGCGCGGCGCCGGGAACGCCCGCGCCGTGTTGAAACCGGTCGTCGTCACCCGGGCGGAACCGCCCGGTGGCCCATTGAGCCGCGAACTCGAGGCGCTGGGGCTGGCGGTCCTGCGCTGGCCGGCGATCGCCATCGAGCCGGCCGATACCGCGCAGCTCACGCAGGCCCTGAGTGACGTGACCTCGTTCGATTGGATCGTGCTCACCAGCCGCCACGGCGTCGCGGCGCTCGCCGAGGTGCTGCCGCGTGCCCCCAGGGGCGTGCGCATCGCCGCGGTCGGCCCGGCCACTGCCGCAGCCTTGCGCGAGCGCGGTTGGCCGGTCGAACTCAGCGCCGAGGAGGCGGGCGCCGCAGGTCTGCTCAACGCGCTCGAGCGCCGCGGGCTGCGCGGCCAGCGCGTGCTCCATCCGACCAGCTCACGCGCGCTGCCTTCCTTGAGCGAGGGACTCGCCCGGCTCGGCGCCGAGGACGTCAGCATCGCG
>JAKAFQ010000543.1 GCA_021817875.1 Pseudomonadota bacterium | reverse complement strand
CCACCTCGTACAACGGTGCGGCGGGAGCGACATGAGCGAGAGACGGGTGTGAGAGTTCGCCGATTCCAGCCTCGTGCGTACAGCACTCGCCGGAAACGCACGGCGCCGTCGAATCCGGTTCCGCCCCGTGAACGACTGCCGCGCCCGGCGCCGTCGCCCCCACGGATGCTGCCATGCTGCCCGGCGGGACGATGCCATCTGCCGGTGCAGCCGCGACGGCGCTGTCGACCCCTGCGCACATGCCGGGGGCACCCATGTGCGAGAACTCGCATACGCACGCTGCCGCCGCAGACTGCGCATACAGCAGCGCGCCGAGCGAGAGCACGCTAATTGCCCAGCGGATTGTGCACGCTAATTTCATTTCTTTCATTGTAACCATACACGGTACCTACGGTTTGCGCTGCGACAGAAACCCCCTGATCCGTGGAAATCCAGTATACAGCGCCCCGCAGGACCTGGCCAGGCCATCCCGGCCTTGACGAAAACGTGGCATTTCAGCGCTCAGCCCCGCTCCCCGCTTCACGACGAGGGCGGCAACCTCGCTGGAGTTGGACCGGCGGACAGGGAATCGAACCGTAGGAACAGAACACGCAGCAGTCGCCGGGTTTCGGACGCAACATGGCGTGGCAGGATGGGCATTCCTCGAAGAAGCGGCATGCGTCGGTCGGCATGGTTTCCTGCCAAGCGAAGTCGCAATGCGGGCAGGTCAAAAGGGATTCAAGAAGGGCAGTGCTCATTGCCGCCTCACAAGCGCCCAAACAAACTAGGCTAGTCTATCGCATAGGTAGGATGCGGGGCGGAAGCCCCCCTGCCGGCCCGGGAGAAATGAATGGACAAGAGCCACCCACATTCGCACGACGACACGAACGGGGGTGAACACGCGTGCTGCGGCCATTCCCATGACGAGCGGCCCCAGGCCGCCGATCCCACCTCGCAAGCCGATCTCGATCCCGTCTGCGGGATGACCGTCAAGCCGACCTGGCAGCACGAAAGCACCTTCGAAGGCGTGCGCTACCGCTTCTGCAATATCAAATGCAAGCAGAAGTTCGACGCCGACCCCCAACGCTACATCCGGCCCCCCGCGTCCGCGCCGGCCGTCGAGGAGGCGCCGCCGGGAACGAAATACACCTGCCCGATGGATCCGGAGATCGTCCAGGACGGGCCCGGCATCTGCCCCAAGTGCGGCATGGCGCTCGAACCGATGCTGCCCAGCCTCGATGCGAAGGACGAGGACAACCACGAATACCGGGACTTCCGCCGCCGGTTCTGGTCGACCGTGCCGCTCACAGCCGTCGTGGCCTTCGTCGCGATGGCGGGAGGCCCGCTCGGCATCGGCACGCCCGCAATCCGCGACTGGATCGGGTTCGCGCTCAGCGCGCCCGTCGTCCTATGGGCGGGCGGACCGTTCTTCGTACGCGGCTGGCGATCGATCGTCACGCGCAATCCCAACATGTGGACGCTGATCGGCCTCGGAACCGGGGCCGCGTTCTGCTACAGCGTGGTCGCCATGCTGGCGCCCGGCCTGTTCCCGCCGTCGTTTCGCGTGCACGGCCGCGTCGGAACCTACTTCGAGGCCTCGGCGGTGATCATCTCCCTCACGCTGCTGGGGCAACTGCTGGAACTGCGCGCGCGGGCGCAGACCTCGTCGGCGATCAAGTCCCTGCTCGGGCTCGCCCCCAAGACCGCGCGCCGGATCCGCGCCGACGGCACCGAGGAAGACGTTCCGCTCGCCGAAGTGCATGTGGGCGACATGCTCCGCGTCCGTCCCGGCGAAAAAGTGCCGGTCGACGGGGTCGTGACGGAGGGGGCGAGCGCGGTCGACGAATCCATGCTCACGGGAGAGCCGGTCCCCGTCGCAAAGCAGATCGGCGACAAGGTCATCGGCGCGACCTTGAACGGCAACGGCAGCCTCGTGATCCGCTCCGAGAAGGTCGGGGCCCACACCATGCTCGCGCAGATCGTGCAGATGGTCGCGCAGGCGCAGCGGTCGAAGGCGCCGATGCAGCGGCTGGCCGACGTGGTCGCGAAGTATTTCGTCGCCACCGTGGTCACCATTGCGCTGGCGAGCTTCTTCGGCTGGGGATTGTTCGGCGGCGGACACGGATGGGTGTTCGGCCTGGTCAATGCGGTGTCCGTGCTGATCATCGCCTGCCCCTGCGCGCTCGGCCTGGCGACGCCGATGTCGATCATGGTCGCCTCCGGCAAGGGAGCGTCGCAGGGCGTGCTGTTCCGCGACGCCGCGGCGATCGAGAAGCTGTGCGAAGTGGACACGCTCATCGTCGATAAGACCGGAACGCTGACCGCGGGCTTTCCGGCGCTGGAGACCGTACTGGCCGCGAACGGCACCGGCGAAGAGGAGGTGCTTTTCCTGGCGGCGAGCCTAGAACTGGCGAGCGAACACCCGCTCGCCGATGCCATCGTGCGGGGGGCGCGCGACCGGGGGCTTGCGCCCGAGAAGCCGGAAGGATTCCATGCCGAAACCGGCTTCGGCGTGCGGGGCGCGGTCGACGGGCGTTCGCTTCTGCTCGGCAGTGCCGCGCTGATGCAGCGCGAAGGGATCGACCCCGGGCCGCTCCTGCCGGAAGCGGAAGAATTGCGCAAGGGCGGAGCGACGGTGATGTTCCTCGCCGCCGATCTGCAGTTGCTCGGTCTGCTTGCCGTCTCCGACCCGATCAAGGAGAGCGCGCGCGAAGCCCTGGCCGAGCTGCGGCAGGCGGGCTTGCGCATCGTCATGGCGAGCGGGGACGCCCAGGCGACCGCCCAAGCCGTCGGAGCGCGGCTCGGGATCGACGAAGTCCACGGCGAGGTCAAACCGGCCGACAAACTCGCGCTGACGGAGCGCCTGCAGAAGGAGGGGCGGATCGTCGCCATGGCCGGCGACGGCATCAACGACGCGCCCGCGCTCGCCAAGGCGGACGTGGGCATCGCCATGGGTACGGGAACCGATGTGGCGATGAACAGTGCGCCGGTCACGCTCGTCAAGGGCGACCTGCGCGCGATCGCCCGGGCCCGCGCCCTGTCGGCGGCGGCCGTGCGCAACATGCGGCAGAACCTGGCGTTTGCGTTCCTCTACAACTCGCTCGGCGTGCCGATCGCGGCCGGTGCGCTCTATCCCCTGTTCGGCATTGTCCTCTCGCCCATCATCGCGGCGGTGGCGATGAGCATGTCGTCGCTCAGCGTGGTGAGCAATGCGCTGCGGCTGCGCCATGCAACCTTGTAGCCCAAGGACAAGGACCTTCACTTGATCTGCGACAATTACGCCACGCACAAGCATCCGAACGTGATCGCCTGGCTCGACAAGCATCCGCGCTTCAACCTTCACTTCACGCCCACGTCGGCCTCCTGGCTCAACATGGTCGAGCGATTCTTCCGCGACCTGACCACCGACAGATTGCGTCGCGGCGTTTTTCGCAGCGTCCCAGAACTCGTGTCGGCAATCAAAGACTATGTCGCTACTCACAATGAAAACCCCAAGCCCTTCATCTGGACCGCCAAGGCCACTGACATCTTGCAAAAAGTCATCCGCGCGAATCAGCG
>JAKAFQ010000542.1 GCA_021817875.1 Pseudomonadota bacterium | reverse complement strand
GCACTGTGCCCGAACGGCGGATGAAACACGCGATCGAGGACATCGCCGATTCGTGCCTCGGGGTCAAGGACATCGAGAATCGCGTCCGCGTGCAACCGGTCTCTGCCGCTCCCTGAGCTGAGCTGAAGCTCGCCGCGGCCCGGCGTGCCCAGCCGGGCGCGCGCCGGCCGCGCCGCACCAACGGATCCATCGGCATCCCCGCGGACGGCGCGTCGACGTGTCCGTCCCACGTCTCGCTCACCCGCCGCCCAGGAACATGGGCTCGCGGCGAGGCCCACTCACGCACCTCGGCGGTCCAGCGAGCCCTCCGAGCGCGCAAGCGGCGGATCGAGGCTCGGCACACGGGCCGCGCGTGCCGAGCCATCCCGTCGGGACCTGAAACCCGCGTGCGTGCCGGGCACGCCCCTCCTGCAACAATTCCGCAATGAATCCGCCATGAGACCGTCATCATCGGCCGTTACCGTGCGCCACGCCGCGGTCGAAACCGCGTGCAGCAAAAAAACCTCAGAGGAAGCGCACGATGAGAAATTCCCTGCAAAGCCGAGTCTGCGAAAGTCCACGCATCGCCCTCGCGGTCGCCTCGATTCTGGCCGGCGCCACCGCCCAGGCCGCACCCGTCCCGGCCCCGGCCCCGGCACCCTCACCGATGTCCATGGCCGCTCTGCAGGAGATCATCGTCACCGCGAAGGAGCAGCAGCTGAAGAGCCTGAAGCAGACCTCGATCTACGAATCAGCCTATGGCGACAAGGCGCTCGACCGCCAGCAGTTGAAATCCGCCGGCGTGGTGGGCGGCGCCGCCCAGGCGCTCACGTTCGCGCCCGGCATCTCAGTCTCCGGCTATGGTCAGACCGGCGGCACCAAGGCGAGCATCAGCATCAACGGTCTCAACCAGGGCTGGGCGGGACTGTCTCCAGGCACCTCCAACAACGGCAACCTCGCCATCAGCTTCGACGGCATACCGATGGTGAACGCCGCGAGCGGCCTGTGGGAAACCCCCGAGATTCCGCAGACCGCGCTGCTGCAGGGCGCTCGCGTGACCTACGGGCCGGGCAATCCCGCGAGCCGCTGGTACAACAACATGGGCGGCGGGGTGAATTTCGTGCCGGTGCAGCCCGCGGCGAGGCCGAGCGCCTACCTGCAGCTCACCTACGGCAGCTTCAGCAGCAAGAACGCCGACCTCATCCTGCAGACCGGCAGGTTCCACGGCTGGGAGACGGTGATCGCCGGCGGCGGCGGCAAAGCCGACAGTTTCCACACCTCACCGGATGGCTGGGCCTGGCCGACGCAGAACTACGCCGGATTCCTCAAGACCCGCCGGGAGTTCGACGATGGCAGCAGCATCAGCTTCGGCGCGTACCTCGGCGCCGGCGGCGGCTGGCGCCCCGTGCCGCTGCCGCTCACGCCGGTTGCCGGGCTGAGCGTCAACGGCATCGGCGCCCCCGGCCCCCTGCTGAGCGAAGCGACCACCGGCTATTACAACACCGTCAATGAGAATGTCTGGCGCAAGTACGACAACAATCGCACCTGGATTCTCTATGCGAGACAGAACATCCGGGTCGACGGGCGCATGACGCTGCACAATCAGCTGTGGTACCGCCGCGGCGACCGCCTGCACTGGCATTACAACAATTTCGGCCTGGGAACCCCCGGCCCCGCCAACCTGTACGAGCACAACAACCCGTTCTCGCACATGTACGGCGACAAGATCTGGAGCGACATCTACCTGCCGTACGAGCACATCGGCTTCGGCGGCTACTTCATCAATACGGTCTACGACTCCCGCAACGCGTTCTACAACCCGGGGATATGCGTGCTCACCCCGGGGCCGAATCCGATCAATCTGTCGAACGGCACCAGCATCGCACCCGGCACCAGCGTCTGCGGCTCGGCGCAGGTTCCGAACGCGAACCACCGCAGCGACTACTGGTACATCACCAATCTCGCCGCGTACCTGCAGGACGCCATCTCCCCCCTGCCCTCGCTCACCATCACCCCGGGCGTGCGCCTGGTGAGTTTCCATACGGACTACTACCCGTACGGCGGCACGCAGTTTCAGCTGGCCGACATCCTGGGCACGTCCGGACTCGGACTGTTTCCCAAGGGCGGCGAGCAGGGCTCGCTGCCGGCCACCCAGACCAACTACGACAGGACCGAGCCTTCGGCGAGCCTGCGCTGGCAGCCGCTGCGGTGGCTGGCCGTTTACGGCAACTGGGCGAGCGCCTACCGCCTGCCCCAGGTGGGCGGCGGCGGCGGCCTGTATCAGAGTGAGCCGGTCGGCGGCGACATCCTGGAGAGAAGCCGCGAGTGGCAGGCGGGCGTCAAGCTGTTCTGGCCGGTGATCGGCCGCTTCCGGCGGCTGCTGATCAACCTCAACTACTACCACGATGACCTGAGCAATCAGATCATCGGCGTGAATTCCTCCGGCGGCGACTTCCTCGGCCTCGGCACCGGCGACTCGGTCTACCACGGCGTGAATCTCTCCGCCGAAGCCAACTGGGACGCCCTGAAGCTTTTCAGCAACCTCAACATCGGCCGGGCGTACTACAACCGCTACTCGTTCACCGCTCCCGGCGGGGGCGGCACCACCGACTACTCGGGGCTGCCGGTCTCGGACACGCCGCAGAGCACCTTCAACATCGGCGCCTACTGGACGTACCGGCTCGCGGATGGGTTCGCGCTCAAGCCGCGCGCCTGGTACCAGTATGTCGGCACGCAGTATGTGTTCGACAACTACGGCACGGCCGCCGATCACGGCCTGGTCGGGCCGAGCCGGCAGCAGATCAGCGGCTACGGCGTGCTCAATGTGGCGCTGGCGGCCACCCTGCCCACGTCCTGGTACGCCGGTGTGGCGAAATCGATCAAGCTGAAACTCGAAGTGATGAACGCGCTCGACAAGCAGTACAACTTCTTCGAGTACATCTCCGCCGGCGGCCTCTATGGCACGGCGAGCGCCGGGTACCCCCTGGCGTATTCCGGCCCGCCGCGCGCGGTGTATGGCACGATCTCGGTGCGGTTCTGAGGGACGGTTGAGCGGTGCCCCCGTTGCGTGCCGGATGAGCACCGGTGCGCAACGGGGGGCGAGAGACAAGCCGAAGCATCCCGCGACCGGCCGGGATCAGTCGAGCTTGAATTCGATCGTGTCCCAGCGCGTGGTGTCTTCGTGCCGGGCCTGCCGGCGGATGGCGTCCACCAGGGCGCGCTCATCCCAGTCGACCACCTCGTCGGCGAGGTCGGCGAGCAGCTTCGGTACGCCCCTGCCGGAGCCGAACGGCTTCAGCAGCACCACCGCCTTCTGGCTCGCGCGGGCGTAGAGCAGCTGGAAAGTGAGCAGATCCTGGTCGCGCTCGAACAGCCCGCAGAGCGCCACGACCGCCTCGGCAGGGCTGATCTGCGCCCGCAGCTCCTGCTTCTGGGCCTCCCGGTCGCCCGCCGGCCGGCGCTCCGGGGCGCTGAAATTCCTGTAGAAGAAATTCCGCGAGCTCTCCAGGTACTCGAATACCCGCAGGTAATCATCGTCGGTCTCCCACAGGTGGGTGA
>JAKAFQ010000541.1 GCA_021817875.1 Pseudomonadota bacterium | reverse complement strand
ACGACCTCCGAAGGGCCTGTGGGACGACGGAACGGCGCAGTCGGGGCAAGACCCGAGGGCAGGGCCCCGGGAGCAGAGGAGTCATCCGGTCATGCGTGCAGTGTCGATCCGAACCACCTGTTGTGTTGCGCTCATGTTGGGCGCGCTCGCAGGCTGCGGCGGAGGTTCGGCGGGTACTTCGGCGTCCACCGCTTCCGTGCCTTTGTCCACTTCCTCCGTGGCGGCGGCGCCGGTGCAGACCTCGAACAAGAGCACGCAGCTGTCCCTGTCCGGCGCGCCGCAGAGTGCCGTCACGGCCGGCCAGTCCTACAGCTTCACGCCCGCGCTGAGCGGCGCGGGCGGCACGGTGACCTTCACCATTCAGAACCCGCCGAGCTGGGCGAGCTTCAATACCAGCAAGGGCACGCTCTCGGGCACGCCGCAGGCCGGGGATGCGGGCACGTACGGCAATATCGTCATTTCGGTGAGCGACGGGCAGACGACGGTGTCGCTGCCCGCGTTCTCCATCACGGTGGCGGAGGCGGGGTCGGGCTCCGGCAGCGCGGAGATCTCGTGGACGCCGCCCACCACGAATGGGAACGGTTCCTCGCTTTCGAATCTGGCGGGGTACGAGATTTATTACGGCACCAGCCCGTACGCGCTCACTCAGAGTGTCCAGATCTCCAATATCGGTGTGACCGATTACGTCATCGGGGGGCTCACCTCGGGGACGTGGTATTTCGCCGTCACGGCCTATACCACGAGTGGCACTCAGAGCACGCTCTCGAACATCGCGAGCAAATCGATCACCTAAGCCCAGAGGCCCGGGCCCGGTCCGATCGAGCCGGACGCTAAGCGCACCGCTGCCCACGCGAACTGCGAAGTGGTTCCTCACCACTCGCTGATTCATACGCTTAAATTCGGTCCAGACGACCGTTCGGGCGGGGTGTTCCCGGCCCCGAACTGGTAGCATCACACCCCATCAACGGGGCCGTCCGGATCGCGGATGTCCCTGATCGGCTACGGGATTGCGGCATTCTCGGGCGAGCCGGTATCCTCGGACCCCGCGCTGCACTCCGGGATGCGCGGCCCCTCGGCGGCAGGCTGCCGGGGGATGAGGATCGACTGCGCCTGTGGAGAACTGATCATGAGGAAATGGTTCGGCGTGAGTCCGGCACGGGCGGGAGCGCTCGGCGTAGTGCTCCTCTCACTGGCCTTGACCGGGTGTGGCGCCTTCCTCACACCCCACTACCGCATGGAGCGGGCGCGGCGGGAGATCCAGGCGGGCGAGTGGCAGAACGCGGCCTTCGATCTGCACGCCGTCATCCTCAAAGAGCCGAAGAATACCCAGGCCTGGCTGCTGCTCGCGCGGCTGTCCCTCGATGCGGGCGATGTCAACGGAGCTCAGGCCGCGCTCACACACGCGCACACCGCCGGCGCCAAGGGGCCGCAGGTCGATGCGCTGCAGGCGCGGATCTGGCTGGCGAGGGGCCAGGCGCCCTCACTTCTCCAGGCGCTCGATCACCACGCCCTCGATGTGCCGCAGCCCGAGCGCACGGTGCTGCAGGCGCATGCGCTGCTGCTCACCGGGCGGACCGATCAGGCGATCGCCGCCCTGAAGCCCGTCGTGGCGCAGCAGCCGGGCCTCACCGAGGCGCAGATCGTGCTCGCCGAGTCCCTCGCCCAGAAGGGCGCGTTCGCCCAGGCGCTCGCGCAGCTCGCCACGGCCGAGCGGCTCGACCCGAAATCCCCCGAGCCGCTGCTGCTCGCGGGCCGGATCGATGAATGGCTGGGACGGTTCCCGGCCGCCGAGCAGGCGGTGGCGCAATCGCTGAAGCGCATGCGCCCGTCCGAGCCCATCGCGCACCGCGTCACGGCGCTGATCGCCCTCACCGAGTCGCGCCTCGCGCAGGGCAACATCGCGGCGGCCGCCCAGAGCCAGGCGGTGCTCGCGAAGCTCGAGCCGCTTGCCCCGGAGACCCTGTTGCTCGATGCGCGCATCAAGCTCGCGCGCCGGGATCTGGTGGGCGGCACGGACGAGCTCGAGGGTGTGGTGGCCAACGCCCCGAGTTTCGTCGAGGCGCGCATGGCGCTCGGGGCGGCGCTGCTGCAGCAGGGCGATCTGCAGCAGGCGCAGCAGCAGCTGCAGCAGGTGCTCTCGGCCACCCCGGACAACCTGCAGGCGCGCAAGCTGCTGGCGGATGTGCAGCTGAAGCTCGGTGAGCCCGGCGCGGCGCTGAGTGTGCTCACCCCGGCGCTCGGCGCGCCGCATCTCGACCCGCAGCTGCTGTCGCTGTTCAACCAGGCCGCGCAGCGCTCGGGCAATTCCGAGGCGCTGCTCGAGGCGCTCGAGCGCAGCCAGCGCGAGCATCCGCACGATGAGGCGGTGGCGGTCAATCTCGCGGCGGTGTACCTGAGCACCGGCCATGCGGCCCAGGCGCTGGCACTGTTGCAGAAGACCCCGGACACAGGCGATCTGCGCCGCGACAAGCTGCTGCTCACCGCAATGCGGGCGACGCGCGGCCCCGATGCGGCCGGGCAGGAGGTCGCTGCGCTCCTCGCCGCGCACCCGCGGGATGCGGGGATGCTCGACCTCGCGGCCTCGTACTGGGCCTCGCAGAACCAGCTGGATCGCTCGCGCACGCTGCTGCGCCAGGCGCTCGCCGTCGATCCCAATGACCTGCTGTCGCTGATCGACCTGGCGCACGTGGAGGAGGCCGAGGGCGATCCCGCCGCGGCCCAGCATCGCCTGAGCGCGGCGCTTTTGGCCCATCCCGGGGCGCTGCCGGTGCGTCTGGCGCTCGCGCAGGCCCTGATGCAGACCCACGCCTTCGCGCAGGCGCGCACGGCGCTCCAGGGTGCCCAGGGCGCCAAGATGTCCCCGGCCGTGCAGTTCGGCCTGGCGCAGGTGGCGCTCGCCCAGGGCGATCTCGGCGCGGCCAATGCCGCCCTCGACCGGGCGATTGCCGCGCGGCCCGGGCAGACCGCGCTCCTCGAGAATGCGGGCCTGCTGCTGATGCGCGCCAACCAGTACGCCGCGGCGCTCGATCGCTTCACGCAGGCCACCACGGCGCAGCCGAACGATGCGATGTACTGGCTGGACAGTGCCCGCGCGCAGCTCGCGCTGAACCAGCCGGCCGCGGCCCGCGCATCCCTGGAGAAGGCGGACCATCTGCAGCCGGACTGGCTGCCCGTGGTGAGCACGCTGGCGCTGATCGACCTGCGAGAGGGCAACGGGAAGGCCGCGCTGTCACGCGCCGAGGCGCTGCTCGCCCGCGACCCCAGGGATCCCGGGGCGCTGGCGCTGAAGGGCGATGTGGAGCTGGCACTGCACCAGCCGGCGGCCGCGATGACGGCCTACACCGAGGCCCAGGGTTTGCGCCCGAGCGCCGTGGTGGCCGTGAAGCTCTACCAGGCCCGTCTCGCCGACCACGCGGCCGACCCCGCCCAGCCGCTGCAGCAGTGGCTGGCGCGCGTGCCCACCGACTGGCGGGTGCGCGGCGTGCTCGGCAATTACTACCTGCTGGTGGCGCACTCGCCGCAGCAGGCGGTGCCGCAA